>NZ_JBFUHN010000001.1:0-233687 GCF_056402375.1 Variovorax sp. P4_B10
CAGTCAGTACGACAACCTGGGCCTGCCCAGCCAGATCACCGACGCCCTGGGCCAGGCGACAACTATCACCCGCGATGCCTTGGGCCGCCCGACCGGTCTCGTCTTCGCTGACGGCAAGACCACCACCCTGCGCTACGACCTCACGACCAACAGCAAGGGGTACCTGTCCGAGGTCATCGACCGCAGCGGCACCACCGAGTACACGAGGGATGTGCTGGGTCGCGTGACGCTGAAGAAGCAGACCCTGGCCAACGGCGGCGTGCAGCAGGTGAGCTACGCCTACAACCCCAACGGCACGCTCGCCAGCATCGGCTACCCCAACGGCTCCGCGCTCACCCACGCCTATGACGCCACCGGCCGCCTCACGGGCCTGAGCCTGAACGGCATTCCGCTGGTCACCGGCATTGCCTGGAACCCGCTGGGCCAGCCCACCGCCTGGACCTGGGCCTTCGCAAGCCCTGCGACTGCCGCGAGCCGCAGCTATGACACCGCGGGCCGCATGACGGCGACGGACTTCAGCAGCTACGTCTACGACGCCGCTGGCCGCATCACCAGCCTGACGCAGAACCTCTACCAGCCCGGCGACACCGACCCCACGCACGGCACCATCGGCAGTGGCAACGTCAGCTGGACCGTCGACTACAACCCGGTGGGCCGCATCACCGGCTTCAACGCCACCGGCAACACCGCCGGCTTCGGCTACGACGCCAACGGCAATCGGTCGAGCAGCACGCGCGTCCTCAGCGGCCTGAGCACCAGCCGTACCTACACGGTGGGCGCGACGAGCAACCAGCTCACGGGTTTTACCCAGAGCATCAACGGTGCGAGCAACACCAGCGTCACCTACGGCTATAACGCCAACGGCGACCTGCTCAGCGATGGCCTGCGCAGCTACACCTACGACGCCGAAGGAAGCCTGGCCGCCTCCACCACCGGCGCCACCGACACCAGCCCGACCACGCGCTACGCGCACAACGCGCTGGGCCAGCGCGTCTTCAAGACCGAGCCGCTGTACCCGCCCAGCCAGGGCGACGAGGCCGACCCAAGCTTCATGCAGAGCCTGGTCGCGTTCTTCACCAAGCTGTGGAGCCCGTCGACCACGCAGGCCGAGCAACTGGGCTATGCGTATGTCTACGACGAGCAGGGTACCCTGCTCGCGGAGGCGGGCAGCGGCGGCACCAACAGTGGAGGCCAAGCGCAGTACATCTACCTGCCCACGGCCAACGGGCCGATGCCGATTGCGGCGGTGATCAATGGTGCCACCTACGCGGTGCACAGCGATCACCTGAACACGCCGCGCAAGCTCACGAACGCAAGCGGGCAAGCGGTCTGGCAGTGGAGCTATAGCGCGTTCGGGGAAGACAAGCCGACGCTGGCGAAGAATCGGTTTGCGAATCTGGAGACGACGCCGAATCCGGGCACGACCGGCATCTCGGAGGTGAAGTTCAACCTGAGGTATCCGGGGCAGTATGCGGATGAGGAGTCGGGGTTGTTCTACAACTACTTCCGTTCGTACGATCCCAGAACTGGCCGCTATCCACAGGGCGACCGTATTGGCCTCGGCGGGGGCTGGAATCGGTTTCTCTATGCGGGGGCGAATCCGTTGAGGTATGTAGACCCGCTGGGCTTGTGGTCAACCGGAGCGCACAACAAAATCATCGATGCTTTTGGCGAAGCCACCGGCATGAGTCCCGCCGAGGTGGCCTCTATGAAGGCTGGTTCTTGGGAGGCGGACCATGGAAGTGGCTATCAAGATGCCGATCATGCGTTCATGCATGCAATGAGTTCCTCGAAGTTAAGCAAGGCTGAAGCATGCAGACTGATGAACGCATTTGTTGGTGGAAATCTTGAGAAGGCAGGTGTGATCGGGCAATTCAGCCAAATCGAAGGCGCTCGGCGGTTGGGGTTCGCGTTGCATGCGATCATGGACTCCACGTCGCCGGCTCACCGTGGTTTCCAGAAATGGCAACTCTCCGAGGCGCCACGACATGGCGATTTTCCTTTCACGTCTGAAGAAAACGAAGGCGTCGTGGATCCGTACATCCCAGAGACGGTTCAAAGAATGTTGGATGCAATGAAGGGGGGTACTCTTGACTGTTCTTGCTACTAATTGGATGAATATCGGTTTGGGTCGTGGGATTTTCCTAGCTGCGTCACTGATGGCGCTCAGCCAACTCACACACGCCAGCGATGAGAACTGCAATTTGAAGGCCCCACCTCGAGCCTCTGCCATCAGCGATGTGCATGGCTATTTCATCTTCATGCATCCCAGGGCGATTACTTCGCGCTACACCGGCTGCCAGACGATCTGGGGGGAGGCTGGTGAGGTATTCATGACGCTGAGATACGAGAGAGGCAACGTCTATGCTCTCACGCGATTCAACCCCGAGAACGGCAAGCTTGTGCTTGAGTGCCAGTACAAGAATGAAGCACTGGAGACCAAATCGAGTGAATGTCCGTCTTACCAGCGAATTGTTGAGGACTCTGCAAAGGGATGGTCTTTGGACGAAGAGAGTCAGTTGGTCCCTCTTCTAAAACCTGAGCGAGACCCACGTAGAGATTAACGAAGAGGCTTTGTCGAGTGGAGTCCTCTAGCCCAGACAGTTTCGTCGGAGCTGAATGCTGTTTGGATTGTCGAGGCGAGATACGTTTTCAGTGAGCGCACTTCGAAACGCTTTCTGGTCGCGGCCAACTTGGCGAGTGGTGCGGCAGCTCCTTGCATTGCTTCATTCTTCCTTGGTTGCCAGGCGTAGCTTTTGGCGTAGCTTTGAATAAAGCCGGCCATTTTCTCCCAGGGAATACGCCCCGCCATCATGAGGCATTCGGCGCCTCGGTATCGTCCGCAGTCTTTTCGATTCCCAGCCGCGCCAGCCATGCCCAAGAGCTGTACTTGTCTCCCCTCTGGCGAATGTGTGTGTATCGACGTAGCGACGTCCAACTGCGGTGTCCGGAAACGCTAGCCACGTTCGGGATGTTCCACCCCATCTCGAACAGGCGGCTAATGCCATCGTGTCGCAGGTCGTGGAAGTGCAGGTCCTCGATGCCCAGCAGGGTGCAGGCATCAGTGAAGAGCTTGCTGATGGTGCCGCTGTAATAGGAAAAGATGCGTCCGGTTTTCTCTGGTGACGTGCGGCGATTCACGATGATCGCAAGGGCCTCGGGCACGAGATGGCATCGAACGTCGTTGCCTTCTTTCTCGCCGGGGTGCTTCATGTCCCGGACCCATATTTCAGAGTGACCTTCGTCCAAATCCTCGAAGGTCTGCCGGGTGATTTCCTCCTGGCGCCTGGTGCTGAAGATTGCGTAGCAGATGATGAGCTGCATCGGGGTCGCATCCTTACGCTTGACCCGGCCAAAGTGATCCATGAGCTTGTTCAGCTCTTCGAGGGTGGGGCGCCTGTCGCGCTGCTTGGACCTCGATGTAAACCCGAGCGACTTGCAGACCTTGCGAGCATCGTTAATCACTTGCGGGTCGAGCTGGTAGCCCCAGGCCGGGCGGGCCAACTGATAGACCGCCGCGATGTGGGAAAGGTAGTTGCCCGCCGTTTGCGGTTGGACATTGAGGTCTTTGGCGAACTCTACCCAGTCGGCGCTGGTGATCGTGGAGCCGCGGCGCCTAGCGAGGCTTGTCGCCGCGACCGAGGTCAGCACCTGGGCCTTGGTTTTCCCAATCGCCTTACGCGACTCGTCCACATATTTCTGGATGGCTTCGGCAAAGGTGGGGTCTGGGGCCTTGAGCTTTTCGAGCGCACCCGGTTTACTCCGTTCGGTCTCGCGATTCTTGATCCAGAGCTTCGCCGCCGGCTCGCGGTCGAAGGTTTCCGTCTCGCTGTAGACGACGACTCCGCCATCCTTGATTCGGATGCGTGCCATGTGCGCTACGCTYCCGTCTGCGCGCTTGCGTTTCGTGACGGCGCCCACGRGGTGCTTTTTYGGTGGTTCATGCCGTTTTTGTGGCAGGCAATGCACCACCGGGGCCGAAAAAACAGCGCTAGACGAGATCGAATGACACCAAACGAGAACCCCAAAGACACTGAGCCYGAGGGCGATTTGCTTCGAAGCGCTCGTGCTGCCGAGGCGATGCGCGTCTCCGTGGCCCCGATGATGGACTGGACCGACCGCCATTGCCGGTACTTCCATCGCCTGATGTCGCGTCACGCGCTGCTCTACACCGAGATGGTGACCACCGGCGCGCTGGTGCACGGCGACGTTCCCCGGCACCTTCGTTTCCATGCCGAGGAACACCCCGTGGCGCTGCAGCTCGGCGGCAGCGAGCCCACCGACCTGGCGCATTGCGCGAAGCTCGGCGAGACCTGGGGCTACGACGAGATCAACCTCAACTGCGGCTGCCCGAGCGAACGCGTGCAGCGCGGCGCTTTCGGCGCCTGCCTGATGGCCGAGCCACAGCTCGTGGCCGACTGTGTGAAGGCGATGGTCGACGTGGTGAGCGTGCCCGTCACGGTCAAGCACCGCATCGGCATCGACAAGATCGAGAGCTACGAGTTCGTGCGCGACTTCGTCGGCAAGGTGAGCGAAGCGGGTTGCGGCACCTTCATCGTCCATGCGCGCAATGCCTGGCTGCAGGGCCTGAGCCCGAAGCAGAACCGCGAGATTCCGCCGCTGCGCTACGCGCTGGTGCACCGCCTGAAGCACGACTTTCCCACGCTGGCGTTCTCGATCAACGGCGGTGTCTCCGTCAACGAACAGGTGCACGAGCACCTGCGGCTGCTCGACGGCGTGATGATCGGCCGCGAGGCTTACCACAACCCCTGGTGGCTGGCCGAGTGGGACGCCGAGTTCTTCGGCGCGGCGCCGCAGCCACTGACGCGCGAAGAGGTGGAGTCGCTGATGTGCGACTACATGGTGCGCGAAGCAGCCGAGCACGGCACGCAGTGGTCGTCGATTGCGCGCCACATGCTCGGGCTGCGCAACGGCCTGCCCGGCGCACGCCGCTGGCGCCAGGTCTGGAGCGACCACCGCCTGAAGACGCGCCCGCCGCACGAGGTGATGGCGCTCGCGCACGAGCCGGTGGCGCAGGCCGCCTGACCCGGCGGCCGCGAAGGCCGATTCCCCCCAACGACACGCTCGCGGAGCGTGCGATTTCGTGCGCATTTGCGCGCATGAAGGCCCCATTTCGGCCCGCGTTCGGTGATTTTCATCACCATTTAATAAAACGCTGTTCCGAAACAATTCGACAACATTTTTGATCAGCCATGTGTTTTTGCTGAAGAATAAAGAGGTCAGGGAAAACAAAAAAGAGGTTCTTTTTTATGAGCGAAGCTGTTGGCGGCAAAGAAGAAGTAAGCGCGCTGGCACGCGGCCTGGTATTACTCAAGACCATCGGGATGGCGGCCGCCCCGATGGGCAACCGGGAACTGGCCGATGCGACGGGCATTCCCAAGGCCACCGTATCGCGGCTGACCGCGACGCTGGTGGGCGCCGGCTACCTGCGCCAGTCGCGGGACAGCGAGCGCTTCAGCCTCGGCCCGGCCCTGCTCGACATGAGCAGCTGCTACCTGCGGCATTTCGACCTGCGGACGATGGCGCGTCCCCATCTGACGGAGCTGTCCGAATTCGCGGGCGCCAGCATCCACATGGGCGTGCGCGATGAACTCGACATGCTCGTCATCGATTCGCTGCGTCCGCGCTCCGTCCTCATCAGCTCGCGCATCGAGGTGGGCGCCCGCCTGTCGATCGCCACCTCGGCCGCCGGCCGGGCCTACCTGGCGGCGCTGCCCCAGCCCGAGCAGTCCGCCTTGCTGGAACAGATCCGCCTGGAGACCGGCGAGAACTGGTCATCGATCGAGCCGCGCCTGATGGCGGGGATCGAGGAGTACGCCCGCGTCGGCTACTGCAGTTCCTTCGGCGAATGGCACCCCCACATCCACGCCCTCGGCTTCGCGCTCCAAGGCCCGCGCGACGAGCGCTACGGCCTGAGCTGCGGCGGCCCCGCCTACCTGCTGCCCAAGGAAACGATGCTGGGCCGCATAGCCCCCCGGCTCCTCGAAATAGCCCAGCGCATCTCCAAGGAAGCCGGCACCGTCAACCCGGACTGATCGGTAGTGCCCCTTTCGCGAAACACCGCGGAACCGGCTCCGCCGGGCCGCTGGTGTTGCCCCCGGTAGGGGGAAGGCGAAGCGACACGAAGTGCGCGCAGCCTGGGGGCGAGCTCACACAGCGGCTTCGAGGCCGTTCTTGAAGTGCTCGCGCATGCGCGCCATGGCGGCCGCGGCGTCGCGTGCCTCGATGGCCGCCATCACCGAGCGGTGCTCGGCCAGCGACTCGGCGATCCGTCCCGCCTTGAGCAGCGAGTTGTGCCGGTTGAGCTTCATCACCTTGCGCAGGTCGGCCACCATCTGGTCGCGCCACTTGTTGTTGGCGATGGCCAGCAGCTGCATGTGGAAGCGCTCGTTGAGCGCGAAGAAGTGCTCGCGGTCTTCCTTGCCGGGTGCGGCGGCGGCTTCCAGCTCGGCGTGCAGCTTCTTCAGCTCCGCACGCTCGGCCTCGGTGGCGCGCTCGGCCACCACGCCGGCCGCATCGCTCTCCAGCAGGGAGAGCAGGTGATAGACGTCCGCCAGGTCCTGCTCCGACACCTCGGTCACATAGGCGCCGCGGCGCACCTTCATCGTCACCAGCCCCTCGGCCGCCAGCACCTTCAGGGCTTCGCGCAGCGGCGTGCGGCTGATGCCGTATTCCTCGGCCAGCTTGAGTTCGTCGATCCAGCTGCCCGGCTCCAGCTCGCGGCGGAAGATCCGCTGGCGCAGCAGCTCGGCCACCTCTTCATAGAGGGCACGCGGGGTGAGGGTGACAGCGGACATGGGCAGGACTGTACTGCAAAAAACGGGTTTGAATTAATAATTATGGATCGGTTAGACTCGCGGCCGGCTCGTAAATCCCTGCGAGCGAAATTGCGATTACCCTGCAAGACAACTGCAAAGCGGCGCCTTCCATGAGCAGCAAACCCGAACCCACCTTCAAGCCCGCCGACCTCGATGCCTGGGCGAAGTCCGCTGCCAAGTCCGCACCCGGCGGCGACCTGAACGCGCTGAACTGGGTCACGCCCGACGGCATCGCCGTCAAGCCGCTCTACACCGCGGCCGACCTGCAGGGCCTGAAGTACACCGACACGCTGCCCGGTTTCGAGCCCTACCTGCGCGGCCCGCAGGCCACGATGTACGCGGTGCGCCCCTGGACCATCCGCCAATACGCCGGCTTCTCGACCGCCGAGGAGTCGAACGCCTTCTATCGCAAGGCACTCGCTGCTGGCGGGCAGGGCGTGAGCGTGGCCTTCGACCTCGCCACCCACCGCGGCTACGACAGCGACCATCCGCGCGTGACCGGCGACGTCGGCAAGGCCGGCGTGGCGATCGATTCGGTCGAGGACATGAAGATCCTGTTCGACCAGATCCCGCTCGACAAGGTGAGCGTGTCCATGACGATGAACGGCGCCGTGCTGCCGGTGCTGGCGGGCTACGTGGTCGCAGCCGAAGAGCAGGGCGTGGCGCAGGACCAGCTGAGCGGAACCATCCAGAACGACATCCTCAAGGAGTTCATGGTCCGCAACACCTACATCTTCCCGCCCGGTCCGAGCATGCGGATCATCGGCGACATCATCGAGTACACGGCGCAGAACATGCCCAAGTTCAACTCGATCTCGATCAGCGGCTATCACATGCAGGAAGCCGGCGCCAACCAGGCGCTGGAACTGGCCTTCACGCTGGCGGACGGCAAGGAATACGTGAAGACCGCACTGGCCAAGGGCCTCGACGTCGACGGCTTCGCCGGGCGCCTGAGCTTCTTCTGGGCCATCGGCATGAACTTCTACCTCGAAGTGGCCAAGATGCGCGCCGCGCGCCTCCTGTGGTGCCGCATCATGAAGGAGTTCGACCCGAAGAACCCCAAGAGCCTGATGCTGCGCACGCACTGCCAGACTTCGGGCTGGAGCCTCACCGAGCAGGACCCGTACAACAACATCGTGCGCACCACCATCGAGGCGATGGCCGCGGTGTTCGGCGGCACGCAGAGCCTGCACACCAACGCGCTCGACGAAGCCATTGCGCTGCCCACGGAGTTCAGCTCGCGCATCGCGCGCAACACGCAGCTCATCATCCAGGAAGAGACGCACATCACCAACGTGGTCGACCCCTGGGCCGGCAGCTACATGATGGAGAAGCTCACGCAGGACATGGCCGATGCGGCCTGGGCCATCATCGAAGAGGTCGAGGCGATGGGCGGCATGACCAAGGCCGTGGACAGCGGCTGGGCCAAGCTCAAGATCGAGGCCGCCGCCGCCGAGAAGCAGGCGCGCATCGATTCGGGCAAGGACGTGATCGTCGGCGTCAACAAGTACAAGCTCAAGAACGAGGATGCGATCGACAGCCTCTCCATCGACAACGTGATGGTGCGCGACCAGCAGGTGGCGCGGCTGCAGAAGATCCGCGCCTCGCGCGACACTGCGAAGGTGCAGGCGGCGCTCGATGCGCTCACCGAGGCTGCCGAGAACGGCACCGGCAATCTGCTCGCGCTCAGCATCGACGCGGTGCGCCTGCGCGCCACGGTGGGCGAGATTTCGGACGCGCTCGAAAAATCATTCGGCCGCCATCGGGCCGACACGCAAAAGGTGACCGGTGTGTACGCTGCTGCCTATGACTCGGCCGAAGGCTGGGAAGCCCTCAAGACCGAAATCAACGCCTTCGCCGAGGCGCAGGGCCGCCGCCCGCGCGTGATGATCTCCAAGCTCGGACAGGACGGGCACGACCGCGGCGCCAAGGTGGTGGCCACGGCCTTCGCCGACCTGGGCTTCGACGTGGACATGGGGCCGCTGTTCCAGACGCCCGAGGAGTGCGCCCGCCAGGCGATCGAGAACGACGTGCATGCCGTCGGCGTCAGCACCCTCGCGGCCGGCCACAAGACGCTGGTGCCGGCCATCATCAACGAGCTCAAGAAGCAGGGCGCCGACGACATCATCGTCTTCGTCGGCGGCGTGATTCCGCGGCAGGACTACGACTTTCTCTACGAGGCCGGCGTCAAGGGCATCTACGGGCCGGGCACGCCGATCCCGGCCAGCGCGAAGGACGTGCTGGAGCAGATCCGCGCGGCGGTCGCAGCCTGAGAAGCGACGTGGGCGATCTCTTGTCGCGGCTGTCGCTGCAGCCGGTGGATTCCAGCGATTTCGAGGACATGCTGGCCGTGCGCATCGACGCGATGCGCCCGAGCCTGGAGCGTGTCGGACGCTTCGACCTCGCGCGTTCGCGCGAACGGTTGAGCGCCGGTTTCGTCGTGCCGTTCATGCACCACATCGTGCTCGACGGCAACCAGCGCGTCGGCTTCGTTACGCTCAAGCCCGAAGGCGCAGATGCGCTGCGCCTCGATCATCTCTACCTGCGCACCGGTTTCCAGGGCAGCGGCATCGGCGAATGGGTGATGCGCTGGGCCAAGGCGCAGGCGCGTGAAAAGAATCTCGACATCAAGCTCACCGCGCTCGTCAAGAGCGACGCCAACCGTTTCTACCTGCGGCACGGTTTCGTGCTCGAAGGCGAAGAGGGCGTCGATCTGCATTACCGCTGGCGCGTGGCCACGGAGGATGCGTGCTGAAGTCGGTCGAGGCGCTGGAGCGCGCTGTCGCCGGGGCGGACGGCATGGCACAGCGCCGCGCCATCGCCAAGGCAATCACGCTGCTCGAATCCACCCGCATCGACCATCGGACGCAGGCCGACGAACTGCTCACGGCACTGCTGCCGCGCACCGGAAACTCCTTTCGCCTCGGCATCTCGGGCGTGCCCGGCGTCGGCAAATCGACCTTCATCGAAACGCTCGGCCTGTTGCTGATAGCCAAGGGCCACCGTGTCGCGGTGCTCACCATCGACCCTTCGTCCACCGTTTCCGGCGGCTCCATCCTCGGCGACAAGACGCGCATGGAACACCTCTCGGTGCACGAGCGCGCCTACATCCGCCCGAGCCCGTCGAGCGGCACGCTCGGCGGCGTGGCCGAGAAGACGCGCGAGGCGATGCTGGTGTGCGAGGCGGCCGGCTACGACATCGTGATCGTCGAGACCGTGGGCGTGGGCCAGAGCGAAACGGCCGTGGCCGGCATGACCGACATGTTCGTGCTGATGCAGCTGCCCAACGCGGGCGACGACCTGCAGGCGATCAAGAAGGGCGTGATGGAGCTAGCCGACCTCGTGGTCATCAACAAGGCCGACCTCGACAAGGATGCCGCCACGCGTGCGCAGGCCCAGATCACCTCGGCGCTGCGCCTCTTCGGCCACCAGGGCAATCCGGACCACGCGCATGCCGTGCACGACGCGCACAGCGGCAAGGAGATTCGCTTCTGGCTGCCCAAGGTGCTTCAGTTGAGCGCCTTGGCGGGCACCGGTGTCGACGCATTCTGGGAAGCGGTGATGCAGTTCAAGACCTTGCAGACCGCCAACGGCAAGCTCGCAAGGCGGCGGGAGAAGCAGGCCACCGCATGGATGTGGGAACGCATCGATGCCGGGCTCAAGCAGGCGTTCAGGCATCACCCGCAGGTGCGCGAGCTGTTGCCGCAGCTCACGCAACAGGTGGCGGAGGGCACGCTGCCCGCATCGACCGCGGCGCGCAGCCTGCTCGCGGCAGCGGCCATCACGGCCAGACCATGACACACGAAATTCAGGACCACAGCTTCGGAAGCACACCATGCAAGAACTGATTGAACAACTCGAACAGCGCCGCGCCCAGGCGCGCCTCGGCGGCGGAAAGAAGCGCATCGACGCGCAGCACGCCAAGGGCAAGCTCACGGCGCGCGAGCGCATCGAGCTCCTGCTCGACGACAACACCTTCGAAGAGTGGGACATGTTCGTCGAGCACCGCTCGGTCGATTTCGGCATGGCCGAGCAGAAGATTCCCGGCGACGGCGTGGTCACCGGCTACGGGATGATCAACGGCCGCCTGGTGTTCGTGTTCAGCCAGGACTTCACCGTCTTCGGCGGCGCGCTCAGCGAAGCGCATGCCGAGAAGATCTGCAAGGTGATGGACCAGGCCATGAAGGTCGGCGCGCCGGTCATCGGCCTCAACGATTCGGGCGGCGCGCGCATCCAGGAGGGTGTGGCCTCGCTCGGCGGCTATGCCGACGTGTTCCAGCGCAACGTGATGGCCTCGGGCGTGGTGCCGCAGATCAGCATGGTGATGGGTCCGTGCGCGGGCGGTGCGGTGTATTCGCCGGCCATGACCGACTTCATCTTCATGGTGAAGGACTCCAGCTACATGTTCGTCACCGGCCCCGACGTGGTGAAGACCGTGACGCACGAGAGTGTCACGGCCGAGGAGCTCGGCGGCGCCATCACCCACACCACCCGCAGCGGCGTGGCCGACATGGCGTTCGAGAACGACGTCGAGGCGCTGATGATGCTGCGCCGCCTGTACAACTACCTGCCGCTCAACAACCGCGAGAAGCCGCCGGTGCGCCTGGGCAACAACGGCCAGGGCGACCCGGCCGACCGGCCCGACTATTCGCTCGACACGCTGGTGCCCGACAACCCGAACAAGCCCTACGACATCAAGGAGCTGATCCTCAAGGTGGTGGACGACGGCGACTTCTTCGAGCTGCAGCCCGACTACGCGAAGAACATCGTGATCGGCTTCGCGCGCATGGAAGGCCAGACCATCGGCATCGTGGCCAACCAGCCGCTGGTGCTGGCGGGCTGCCTCGACATCAAGAGCAGCATCAAGGCCGCGCGCTTCGTGCGCTTCTGCGATGCCTTCAACATCCCCGTGGTCACCTTCGTCGACGTGCCCGGCTTCATGCCCGGCACGGGGCAGGAGTACGGCGGCATCATCAAGCACGGCGCCAAGCTGCTCTATGCGTACGCGGAGTGCACGGTGCCGAAGATCACCGTCATTACGCGCAAGGCCTACGGCGGTGCGTACGACGTGATGGCCTCGAAGCACCCGCGCGGCGACGTCAACCTCGCCTGGCCGCGCGCCGAGATCGCGGTGATGGGCGCGAAGGGCGCGGTGGAAATCATCTTCCGCGAGGACAAGAACGACCCCGAGAAGCTGGCCGCACGCGAGGCTGAATACAAGGCCCGCTTTGCGAATCCGTACGTGGCCAGCGCACGTGGCTATATCGACGACGTGATCCTGCCGCACGAGACGCGCAAGCGCATCTGCCGCTCGCTCGTGATGCTGCGGGAGAAGAAGCTCGAAAACCCGTGGCGCAAGCACGGCAACATTCCGCTCTGATTCGTATGCGCAGCCATTACCCCCAGTTCCGCGAGGGAGCGGAACCTGGACTGGTGCCCAAGCTCGGTGGCCTGCCCTGGGGGCTGCCTTCGCGCCTGTGGCCTGTTTGCCGTGAATGCAATCGCGCCATGAGCCATCTTGCGCAATTGCCGGCCGACGGTGACGCACTGCCGCTTGCAAGCGGCGAGGTGCTGTTCCTGTTCAAGTGCGAGTGGGACAGCATCTGCAGCTTCTGGGAACACGATGCAGGTGCGAACGCCGCGTTCGTCGTGCAGCGCGCCGAGCTGGGCGCCGGGCCGACCACGCCGCCATCGGACGCTGCCGATGGACCACCCGCATTGCTGCGCGAGATCGCCATCGCAGGGTGGCGCGCCGATGACGATGGCGCTCCTGCGGAGCTGGAGGCGGCTTTCTATGACTATCAGACCCATTTCGACCTGCCGGACGAGGTTGCGCATCCCCACGATTGGGCGAGCCCGTGGTGCACGAAGAGCGGCGGAGTTCCGTATTGGACGGCCAACGGCGCGCAGGGAATGCCGGCGGGACGCTTGTTCCTGCAGATCGACAACTGGGTCGATCTCGGCGACGGCAACGCCGTCGAAGTGGCGAACTTCTGTTCGGACGGCATCGCGTATGTGTTCGTCGATCGGTCGCAAACGCAGCCCGTGTACTCGATGTTCATCAACCGCTAAGGCGGTCAGCAAGAAAACGAATTCAGCATGTTCAAGAAAATCCTGATCGCCAACCGCGGCGAAATCGCCTGCCGCGTGATCCAGACCGCCAAGAAGATGGGCATCCTCACCGTGGCCGTCTATTCCGACGCCGACAAGGAAGCCCGCCACGTCGAGCTCGCCGACGAGGCCGTGCACATCGGCGCCGCGCCGAGCCGCGAGAGCTACCTGCAGGCCGACCGCATCATCGCGGCCTGCAAGAAGACCGGCGCCGAGGCCGTGCACCCGGGCTACGGCTTCCTGTCGGAGAACGAAGCCTTCGCGCGCAAGGTCGAGGAAGAGGGCATTGCCTTCATCGGCCCGAAGCACTATTCGATCGCGGCGATGGGCGACAAGATCGCCTCCAAGAAGCTTGCGAACGAAGCCAAGGTCAACACCATCCCCGGCTGGAACGACGCCATCGAGACCGCCGAGCGCGCGGTCGAGATCGCCGGGGATATCGGCTACCCGGTGATGATCAAGGCCTCGGCCGGCGGCGGCGGCAAGGGCCTGCGCGTGGCCTTCAACGACAAGGAAGCCTTCGAGGGCTTCACCTCGTGCCGCAACGAGGCGCGCAACAGCTTCGGCGACGACCGCGTGTTCATCGAGAAGTTCGTCGAGGAGCCGCGCCACATCGAGATCCAGGTGCTGGGCGATTCGCACGGCAACGTGATCTACCTAAACGAGCGCGAATGCTCGATCCAGCGCCGGCACCAGAAGGTGATCGAGGAGGCGCCGTCGCCGTTCATCAGCGACGCCACGCGCAAGGCGATGGGCGAGCAGGCGGTGCAGCTGGCCAAGGCCGTGAAGTACCAGAGCGCGGGCACGGTGGAGTTCGTGGTCGGCAAGGATCAGAGCTTCTATTTCCTCGAGATGAACACGCGCCTGCAGGTGGAGCACCCGGTGACGGAGTGCATCACGGGGCTCGACCTGGTCGAACTGATGATCCGCGTGGCGGCCGGCGAGGAGCTGCCGCTCACGCAGGCCGAAGTGAAGCGCGACGGATGGGCCATCGAGTGCCGCATCAACGCCGAAGACCCGTTCCGCAATTTCCTGCCTTCGACGGGCCGCCTGGTGAAGTTCCAGCCGCCGGCCGAGACGATGTTCGCGAGCGACACCGGGCACCTGCAGGGCGTGCGCGTGGACACCGGCGTGTACGACGGCGGCGAGATCCCCATGTACTACGACTCGATGATCGCCAAGCTCATCGTGCACGGCAAGGACCGCCAGCATGCGATCGCCCGCATGCGCGAGGCGCTCAACGGCTTCGTGATCCGCGGCATCAGCAGCAACATTCCGTTCCAGGCGGCGCTGCTTGCGCATCCGAAATTCGTGGCGGGCGATTTCAACACCGGCTTCATCGCCGAGCACTACGGCAAGGGCTTCCATGCCGAGGACGTGCCGCACACCGATCCGTCGTTCCTGGTTGCGCTCGCCGCGTACGTGCATCGCCGCTACCGCGCGCGCGCCTCGGGCATCAGCGGACAGCTCCAGGGCCACGGCGTGAAGGTGGGCGAGCAGTTCGTGGTGGTGGAACTGGGGCCGCAGGGCAAGCATGTGCACCACTCGGTCTCGGTCACCGACTTCCACGGCAAGACCGGCGCCAGCGCCATCGCGGTGGGCGACAAGAACTACAAGATCGACAGCGGCTTCGCGCTGGGCGCCATCCGCGTGCAGGGCACGGTCAACGACCGGCCTTTCACGGCGCAGGTCGAGCGTGGGGCGGGCAAGAACCCGCTGGCGCTGCGCGTATCGCATGACGGCACGCAGATCGAGACGATGGTGCTGTCGCCGCTCGGCGCGCGCCTGCTCGAACTGATGCCCTACAAGGCGCCGCCGGACCTCAGCAAGTTCCTGATGTCGCCGATGCCGGGCCTGCTGGTCGAGGTGTCGGTGCAGCAGGGCCAGCAGGTGCGGGCCGGCGAGAAGCTGGCCGTGATCGAGGCCATGAAGATGGAAAACGTGCTGTTCGCCACGCAAGACGGCGTGGTCGGCAAGATTTCGGCGGACAGGGGCGAATCGCTCGCCGTCGATCAAATCATTCTGGAGTTTGCATAAAGCTCACCCCCAGGCTTCGCGCACTTCGTGTCGCTTCTCCAACCCCCTTCCGGGGGCAACACCWGCGGCCCGGCGAAGCCGGTTCCGCGGTGTTTCCCGAACAGGCAACGCTTCGCGCAGTTATGAAAGACTTTCATTGATATGACGACCTCCGATCTTTTTTTTGAAACGCCCATCTCGGCGCCTGTCACGCTGCACCGGCCCGCAAAGCCGCTGAAGCTGCAAGGCCCATGGACGGTCGAGGCGATCCAGGCATTGCTCGACAAGCCGCTGATGGACCTGCTGTTCGAAGCACAGACCGTGCATCGCGAGCACTTCCCCGAAGGCGACATCGAGCTGGCGACGCTGCTCTCGGTCAAGACCGGCGGCTGCCCGGAGAACTGCGGTTACTGCCCGCAGTCGGCCGAGTTCGACACCGGCGTGAAGGCGCAGAAGCTGATGGAGGTCGACGAGGTGGTGCGCGCCGCGCAGGCCGCCAAGGACGCCGGCGCCACGCGCTTCTGCATGGGCGCCGCATGGCGCGCGCCGAAGGACCGCGACGTGGAGAAGGTGGCGGTGCTGATCGAGGCGGTGAAGGGGCTCGGCATGCAGACCTGCGCCACGCTCGGCATGCTGGAGCCGCACCATGCACACCAGCTCAAGGCCGCGGGCCTCGACTACTACAACCACAACCTCGACACCGCACCCGAGTACTACACCGACATCGTCGACACGCGCAGCTACCAGGACCGGCTCGACACGCTGGCCCATGTGCGCAGCGCCGGCATCAGCGTGTGCTGCGGCGGCATCGTCGGCATGGGCGAGCAGCCGGTGCACCGCGCGGGGCTGATCGCGCAACTGGCCAACCTGGATCCGTATCCGGAATCGGTGCCGATCAACAGCCTGGTGCGCGTGCCGGGCACGCCGCTGGCCGATTCGGAGCCGGTCGATCCCTTCGACTTCGTGCGCATGATCGCGGTGGCGCGCATCACGATGCCGACGGCGCGCGTGCGGCTGTCGGCCGGGCGCCAGCAAATGGGCGATGCGGTGCAGGCGCTGTGCTTCATGGCCGGCGCCAACTCGATCTTCTATGGCGACAAGCTGCTGGTCACCGGCAACCCCGACGTGGAGGCCGATGTGCAACTGCTGCGCAAGCTGGGCCTGCAGTCGCGCCGCACCACCACCGAAGAAGCGGAGAGCTGCGCATGACGGCCTCGGTGCGTCCCTTCAAGGTGCTGGGCATCCAGCAGATCGCCATTGGCGGGCCCGACAAGCTGCGCCTGCAGAAGCTCTGGGTCGACATGCTGGGGCTCGAAGTCACGGGCACCTTCAAGAGCGAGCGCGAGAACGTCGACGAGGACATCTGCGCGATGGGCAGCGGGCCGTTCAAGGTCGAGGTCGACCTGATGCAGCCGCTGGACCCCGAGAAGAAGCCGGCAGTCCACACCACGCCGCTCAACCATGTCGGCCTCTGGATCGACGACCTGCCCGGGGCCGTCGAATGGCTCACCGCGCAGGGCGTGCGCTTCGCGCCCGGCGGTATCCGCAAGGGCGCGGCGGGTTTCGACATCTGCTTCCTGCACCCGAAGGCAAACGATGAGTTCCCGATCGCGGGGGAGGGTGTGCTGATCGAGATGGTCCAGGCGCCGCCGGAGGTGGTGACGGCGTTCAACGCACTGGCCGCTACGCGTTGAGGACCTTCTTGATGGGCGGCTTCACGTCGGAGCGCTGAGGCGGCAGCATCGGTTGATGCTCGCGCGCCGGGTTCAGGATGATCGAGGTCGCGGTCTCGGTGAGGATGCAGAACTTGGTGACCACCGCATCGAGGTGGCTCACGTCGATCACCGCGATCTCGAGGATCCAGCTGTCGTCGCCGGTCACGTTGTAGGCATTGATGCACTCGGGCGTCTGCTGGACCAGCTCGACCACCCGCGCATAGTCCGCACGGCCGACGCGGATGATCGCGCGGATGCCATAACCCAGCTTGCCGAGGTTGACGGTGGCGCGGTAGCCGCTGATCACGCCCGCGGCTTCCAGTTTCTTCACGCGTTCGGTCACGGCCGGCTGGCTCAGGTGCACGCGGCGGCCCAGCTCGGCCATGGTGAGCCGTGCATCGTGCTGCAGTTCGGCGAGGATGCGGGTGTCGTGGGCATCCAGTGCGGGGTTCAAGGTGAAGTCCATGCAACTCCTTCAAATCGACGGTATGGGGTGGGCAGAACCATGAAATGCACATGGCCGCCGCATGCGTGCCTTCATACCATGGGTGCCATTCCAATACCAACACATGCAGGACATGACGACGCTCGCATCCCCCGCCAACGCCTCACCCGCCTCGACCCGCGGCGCACTGCCGCCCTTGCTGTGGCTCTGCCTGGCCGCCACCTGGGTGGTCTGGGGCTCGACCTACCTGGCTATCAAGTACGCGCTGATCAGCTTCGCGCCCTTCCTGCAGATGGGCTCGCGCTTTTTGTTCGCGGGTGTGCTGCTCGCCGCCTGGATGCGCTGGCGCGGCGCCGCATGGCCTTCGCTCGTCCAGTGGCGCAATGCGTTGGTGGTCGGCGCGCTGATGCTGGGCGGCGGCATGGGCGGTACGGCCCATGCCGAGGTGTCGATCGGCTCGGGCCTGGTGGTGGCCTTCATCGCGGTCGTGCCGTTGCTGATCGCACTGCTCAACCTGATCTGGGGCGTGAAGCCGACGCGCATGGAAGCGGCGGGTATCGCGCTCGGCCTGGTCGGCGTGCTGATGCTGACGCAGGGCAGCGGCTTCCAGTCTTCGCCTGCGGGGCTGGTGGCGATTTCCATCGCCTGCATCTGCTGGTCGATGGGCAGCGTGCTGAGCCAGCGCAGCCTGCCGCTCGCGCCCGGTGCCATGGGTTTTGCGAGCGAGATGATCTGCGGCGGCGTGGTGCTGCTGGTGCTCTCGGCGATCTCTGGCGAACAGCTCGTGTGGCCGCCGCAGCCGGAGGCTGTCGCGGCCTGGCTGTACCTCGTGGTGTTCGGTTCGCTGATCGCGTTCAACGCCTACATGGTGCTGCTCGCGAAGGCACCGGCCGCGCTGGCGGCGAGCTACACCTTCGTCAATCCGGTGATCGCGATGCTGCTGGGCGTGTGGATCGCCAACGAGACCGTCACGCGCTTCGAGTGGTACGCCGTGGCGGTCGTGCTGGCCGGTGTGCTGCTGTTGCTCTTCAAGCGCCCGAAGAAGGGCTGAGCGGCGCGCTTCAGGTGCCCGGGCGGCGCCAGAAGGCGAGGGTGGCCGCGAGCAGCCACATGCCGGCCGCGCAACTGCGGTTCAGCACCTTGAGGCCGCGGCGCGAGAGCCAGCGCACCGCCTGCGTTCCCGCCGCTGCATAGGCCAGCATCACGCAGGTATCGAGCGCCACGAAGATCGAGCCCAGCAGCAGGTACTGCGCGCCCTGCGGCTTCGAGATGTCGATGAACTGCGGCAGGAAGGCTGCAAAGAACAGCACCGTCTTGGGGTTCGACAGCGCCACGAGCAGGCTGCGCATCAGGGCGACGCGACCATGCGGCCTCACCTCGATGGCAGACTTGGCCAGTGCGGCGCCGAGGTCGGTCGCTTCGCTGCGCCAGAGCTTGATGCCGAGCCAGACGAGGTAGGCGACGCCTGCCACGCGGATCGCGTTGAAGAGCAGTTCCGAGGCGGCCAGCAGCGAGCCCAATCCGAGCGCGACGACCGCGATCAGCGTGACGCTGCCCAGCGACGCGCCGGCAATGCCCCAGCTCGCGCGCCGCATGCCGCCGTCGATGCCGTTGGACAGCGCCAGCAGCATCGTGGGGCCGGGAATCACCGCCAGCGCGAGCGAGGCGACGACGTAGATGAGCAGGGTGTCGAGTGTCATGGCTTGGTGGGGGGCGGACGTTGTTTGGAGGCGGCGCGGGCACGCGCCAGTGCGGCTTCGACGATGGAGCGCTTGCGCGTGTCGGCGGCCTGCGGCTCGGCGATGGCGGGCGCTTCTTCGGCCTCGCGCCTGGCGGCGTCGCGGTGCTTGCCGTGAAGCTTGTAGCGCTGCAGTGCGGCCTCTGCCTGCGCCTGCGACCAGGCTTGCCAGCCGCTGCGGCCCGGCGTCTCGACTTCGAGCGAGATGCAATCGACCGGGCAGACCGGAATGCAAAGCTCGCAGCCCGTGCAGTGTTCCTCGATCACTGTGTGCATGCGCTTGTTGATGCCGAGGATCGCATCGGTCGGGCAGGCATCGAGACAGAGCGTGCAGCCGATGCACCAGGCTTCGTCGATGACCGCCATGGCGCGCGGGCCTTCGGTGCCGAATTGCGGATCGAGCGGCAGCGCCGGCCGGCCGGTCAGTTGCGCAAGGCGCTCGATGCCTTCGGCGCCGCCTGGCGGGCATTGGTTGATGCCGGCTTCGCCATCGGCGACAGCCTGCGCGTAGCCGGCGCAATCGGGGTAGCCGCAGCGTGTGCACTGCGTTTGCGGCAGTGCCTCGTTGATGCGTGCGGCCAGCCCGTTCACTTCCTGCGTGCCGCGGGCTTCTTGACGGCTGCCACTGCGACCGCCTTCTGGGTGGCCACGGTCTTGCGGGCCGCGACGGCGACAACTTTCCGGTCGGGCTTGATCCGGTCTTCGGCCGGCAGGCTCTCGCGGGCGCCGGCGCGGCGCTGGGGCTGGTCGTTGGCCGCGATGAACTTCACCAGCTTCGGGTAGACCAGTTCGCGCCAGCGGCGGCCGCTGAAGATGCCGTAGTGGCCCGCGCCCTTGACTTCATAGTGCTCGCGCTTCGCATCCGCGACGCCGGTGCACAGGCTGTGCGCGGCTTCGGTCTGGCCCGAGCCCGAAATGTCGTCGAGTTCGCCTTCGACCGTCAGCAGCGCGGCCGTGCGGATGTCCTGCGGACGCACGCGTTCGATCTGGCCGTCGGGGTTCTTGACGTCCCAGGTGCCGTTCACGAGCTCGAACTGCTGGAACACGGTGCGGATCGTGTCGAGGTAGTAGTCGGCGTCCATGTCGAGCACGGCGTTGTACTCGTCATAGAACTTGCGGTGGGCCTCGGCGCTCGCGTCGTCGCCCTTGATGAGGTCCTTGAAATAGTCGTAGTGGCTGGTCGCGTGGCGATCGGGGTTCATGGCCACGAAGCCGGTGTGCTGCAGGAAACCGGGGTACACGCGGCGGCCTTCACCCGGGAAGCCTTGCGGCACGCGGTAGATCACGTTGTTCTCGAACCACTCGTAGCTCTTGTTCATCGCGAGGTTGTTCACCGCGGTGGGCGACTTGCGGGCGTCGATGGGGCCGCCCATCATCGTCAGCGTGAGCGGCAGCGGCTCCTTGCGGCTCGCCATGAGCGACACGGCCGCCAGCACCGGCACGGTTGGCTGGCACACGCTGACCACGTGGCAGTTGCCGTATTCGGCCTGCAGGCGGCGAATGAACTCCTGCACGTAGTTGATGTAGTCGTCGAGGTGGAACTCGCCCTCCGACATCGGCACGAGGCGGGCGTTCTTCCAGTCGGTGATGTAGACCTTGTGGTCCTGCAGCATGGTGCGCACGGTGTCGCGCAGCAGCGTGGCGTAGTGGCCCGAGAGCGGCGCCACGATCAGCACCACGGGCTGGCTCTTGAGCGTCTTGAGGATGTGCGGCTCGTCTGTGAAGCGCTTGAAGCGGCGCAGCTCGCAGAAAGGCTTGTCGAGCTCGACCGCTTCCTGGATCACGACGTCTTCGCCCTCGACTTTCACCGACTTGATGTTGAACTCTGGCTTCTCGTAGTCCTTGCCGAGGCGATAGAGCAGGTCGTAGCCTGCGGCCATGCGCTGGGCCATCGGCAGTTGGCCCCACACGGCGCCTTGGCCGTAAAGTTTGGAGGCCGCTTGCGCGAAGTCCGAGAACGGTTCCATCAAGGAACGCTGGGCTTCGTAGAGTTGATAGAGCATCGCTGGTGTTGGAGTGAAATGTTGCAGTGCAATATATCAGCGTGTTCGCTGCGGCGCAGGGGGCCTAACCCCTACATCGACCCCACTGCACGGGGCGTTTCTGGCTAAGGATGCGAAGGAACCGTCGCAAGACGGATTCCCTCACACTTTGCTGTCACCTAGATGACTTTGGCAATCGACGCGCAGACGTAGTCGATGTTCTTGCTGTTGAGCGCGGCCACGCACATGCGGCCGGTGTCGGTGCCATACACGCCGAATTCATTGCGCAGGCGCACCATCTGGTCCTTGGTCAGGCCCGAGTAGCTGAACATGCCGATCTGCGTGGTGATGAAGCTCATGTCTTCCTTCACGCCGGCGGCCTTCAGGCCATCGACCAGCTTCTGGCGCATGGCCTTGATGCGCACGCGCATTTCGCCGAGTTCCTTTTCCCAGAGGGCGCGCAGTTCGGGGTTGCCGAGCACCGCGGCCACCACGGCGCCACCGTGGATCGGCGGGTTGCTGTAGTTGGTGCGGATCGCGATCTTGAGCTGCGACAGCACGCGGCCGGCTTCTTCCTTGTTTTCGCACAGCACCGAGAGGGCGCCCACGCGTTCGCCGTAGAGGCTGAAGCTCTTCGAGAACGAGGTCGAGACGAAGAAGGTCAGGCCGGCATCGACGAACTTGCCGACGGCCGCGCCGTCTTCCTTGAGGCCGTAGCCGAAGCCCTGGTAGGCCATGTCGAGGAAGGGCACGAGATCCTTGGCCTTGACGGCAGCGACCACCTGGTCCCACTGGGCGGGGGTGATGTCGTAGCCGGTCGGGTTGTGGCAGCAGGCGTGCAGCACCACGATGGTGCCGGCCGGTGCCGCGTTCAGGGCGGCCAGCATGCCGTCGAAGTTCACGCCGCGCTTGGCGGCATCGTAGTAGGGGTAGCTCTCGACCTCGAAGCCGGCGTTTGTGAACAGGGCGCGGTGGTTCTCCCAGCTCGGGTCGCTGATCAGCACCTTGGCGTTGGGGTTGATCTTCTTCAGGAAGTCGGCGCCGACCTTGAGGCCGCCGGTGCCGCCGATGCCCTGGATGGTGGCGACGCGGCCCGATTGCACGGGTTCGCTGTCGGCGCCGAACACCAGGCCCTTGACGGCATTGTCGTAAGCCACGATGCCGTCGATCGGCAGGTAGCCGCGGGCCGAGGGGGCTTTCATCATGTTCTGTTCGGCGGCCTGGACGCATTGCAGCAGGGGCAGCTTGCCGTTGTCGTCGTAATAGACGCCCACGCCGAGATTGACCTTGTTGGGGTTGGTATCGGCTGCAAATTGCTCGTTGAGGCCGAGGATCGGGTCGCGCGGTGCCATTTCGACCGCGGTGAACATAGACATGGAAAGGTCCTTTGGGATGAAAGCTTCGCTGGCAACCGGGGGAGGCTTTATGCTTTCCGGTTGCCTTGAATTTTACCGGCGACACGCCACCTGTCGGGAACAGCCATGCCAGAGAACAACGAAGCCATAGCAGACTTGAAGAAACTGGACCCGATCGGTCCGGTGAAACCGGGTGAATTCATCCACTACCCCGATTCGCCGTTCGAGCTTTTCCAGCCCTATCCGCCGGCTGGCGACCAGCCGAAGGCGATCGACGGGCTGGTCGATGGGGTGATCGACGGCGAGGTGTTCCAGACGCTGCTGGGCGTCACGGGCTCGGGCAAGACTTTCACCATGGCCAACGTGATCGCGCGGCTGGGCCGTCCGGCCATCGTGTTTGCGCCCAACAAGACGCTGGCGGCGCAGCTCTACAGCGAGTTCCGCGAGTTCTTTCCCAAGAACGCGGTCGAGTACTTCGTGAGCTACTACGACTACTACCAGCCCGAGGCCTACGTGCCCCAGCGCGACCTGTTCATCGAGAAGGACTCGTCGATCAACGAGCACATCGAGCAGATGCGGCTGTCGGCCACCAAGAGCGTGCTGGAGCGGCGCGACACGGTCATCGTGGCCACGGTGAGCGCCATCTACGGCATCGGCACGCCCGAGGACTACACGCAGATGCGTTTCATCATGCGGGTGGGCGACAAGATCGGCCAGCGCGACGTGATCGGCCGGCTGATCCGTATGCAGTACACCCGCAACGAGCAGGATTTCTCGCGCGGCACCTTCCGCGTGCGCGGCGACACCATCGACGTGTTCCCGGCCGAGCACAGTGAGCTGGCGATCCGCATCGAGCTGTTCGACGACGAGATCGAGACGCTGCAGCTCTTCGACCCGCTCACGGGGCGCATCCGGCAGAAGATTCCGCGCTTCACGGTGTACCCGTCGAGCCACTACGTGACGCCGCGCGACAAGGTTCTGGGTGCGGTCGAGACCATCAAGATCGAGCTGGCCGAGCGGCTCAAGGCGTTCGTGGGGCAGGGCAAGCTGGTCGAGGCGCAGCGGCTGGAGCAGCGCACGCGCTTCGACCTTGAAATGCTCGCCGAAATCGGCCACTGCAAGGGCATCGAGAACTACTCGCGCCACCTCTCGGGCGCCGCGCCGGGCGACCCACCGGCCACGCTGACCGACTACCTGCCGAAGGACGCGCTGATGTTCCTCGACGAGAGCCACCAGATGATCGGCCAGCTCAACGCCATGTACAGCGGCGACCGGGCGCGCAAGACCACGCTGGTCGAGTACGGCTTTCGCTTGCCGAGCGCGATGGACAACCGGCCGCTCAAGTTCGAAGAGTTCGAGACGCGCATGCGGCAGGCGATCTTCGTCTCGGCCACGCCGGCGCAGTACGAAAAGGACCATTCCGGCAATGTCGTCGAGCAACTCGTGCGGCCGACCGGGCTGATCGACCCCGAGGTCGAGGTGCGCCCCGCGACGCACCAGGTCGACGACGTGCTGGGCGAGATCCGCATCCGCGTCGAGAAGAACGAGCGCGTGCTGATCACCACGCTGACCAAGCGCATGGCCGAGCAGCTGACCGACTACCTGGGCGACAACGGCGTGAAGGTGCGCTACCTGCACAGCGACGTCGACACGGTCGAGCGGGTGGAAATCCTGCGCGACCTGCGCCTGGGCACCTTCGACGTGCTGGTGGGCATCAACCTGCTGCGCGAGGGGCTGGACATTCCAGAGGTCTCGCTGGTGGCGATCCTCGATGCCGACAAGGAGGGCTTCCTGCGCGCCGAGCGCTCGCTGATCCAGACCATCGGCCGGGCAGCCCGGAACTTGAACGGCAAGGCGATCCTCTATGCCGACCGGATGACCGATTCGATGAAGAAGGCCATCGACGAAACCGAGCGCCGGCGCGCCCGGCAGATCGCCCACAACGAGGCCAACGGCATCACGCCGCGCAGCATCGTGAAGCAGGTGCGCGACCTGATCGACGGCGTCTACAGCGAAAAGACGGGCAAGGAAATGGCCAAGCTCGACCTGGAACGCGCCAAGGTCGAGGACATGAGCGAGAAGGACATCGCCCGGGAGATCAAGCGCCTGGAGAAGCTCATGCTCGAGCACGCCCGCAACCTCGAATTCGAGAAGGCGGCGCGGGTGCGGGATCAGCTGGCGCTGCTGCGGGAGCAGGCATTCGGTGCCGCCGGCGGCGATAACATCGTGGTTTAGCCCTGCTAGGTCAGGGGCCCGCGACTTTCAAGCGCCGGGCGCTGGGGTTTACCCGAGCAGAGTCCAGGGGCTTCTGCTATACTTGACCGAAATACTCAAGAACAACAAAAAAAGAACTTCGCGATGAAGGACCGACTCCTACCGGCTGGTTCACCAGCGTCAGGGGTCGGACAGGGCGGAGACGAAGTCACCGCGGTCCAGGGCCACGGTGTCATTTCAACGGTAAGCACTTGAAGGAGCTTGCGATGCGTCTCACTACCAAAGGCCGTTTTGCGGTCACAGCAATGATCGATCTGGCGTTGCGTCAGAACACCGGTCCGGTCACGCTGGCTGCGATCAGCCAGCGGCAGCAGATTTCATTGTCGTACCTCGAGCAGCTGTTCGGCAAGCTGCGCCGCCACGAGCTGGTCGAGTCGACCCGCGGCCCCGGCGGCGGCTACAGCCTCGGCCGCAAGGCTGCGGATATCACCGTGGCCGACATCATTGTTTCCGTCGATGAACCCATCGACGCCACGCAATGCGGCGGCAAGGAAAACTGCCTCGGTGAAGCCGGCCGTTGCATGACGCACGAACTCTGGGCCTCGCTGAACCAGCGCATGGTCGAGTTTCTCGATTCCGTCACCCTGCAGAAGCTGGTCGACGACCAGATCGCCAAGGGCGTGCAGATCGAGAACAAGCCTGTCGTCAAGCGCGCCATCTCGGCCCAGCCGGTGGTCAAGCCGATTCGCGTGAATGCGCCGAATTCGGTGTTCGCCCTCGGCAACGCCTTCGCCAAGTCCTGAAGTCCTGAGTAGTAGCGGACAGTGCCTTCGGGCGCTGCCGCGAGAAGCCCAGATCAAAGAACACCCCCCACGCCAGCCCGAGCCAGCCATGGACGTCACTCCTCATTTCCCGATCTATCTCGATTACGGCGCGACCACGCCGGTCGACCCGCGTGTGGTCGATGCCATGATTCCCTGGTTGCGCGAACATTTCGGCAACCCGGCATCGCGCAGCCACGCCTGGGGTTGGGAGGCTGAGGAGGCGGTCGAGAAAGCGCGTGGCCAGGTGGCCGAGCTGATCGGTGCCGACCCGCGCGAGATCGTCTGGACTTCCGGCGCCACCGAGTCGAACAACCTCGCGATCAAGGGCGCGGCCCAGTTCTACAAGGGCAAGGGCAAGCACCTCATCACGGTGAAGACCGAGCACAAGGCCGTGCTCGACACCATGCGCGAACTCGAGCGCCAGGGCTTCGAGGTCACGTACATGGACGTCGAGGAAAACGGCCTGCTCGACCTCGACAAGTTCAAGGCAACGATCCGCCCCGACACGATCCTTGCGAGCGTCATGTACGTGAACAACGAGATCGGCGTCATCCAGGACGTGGTCGCGCTCGGCAACGCCTGTCGCGAAAAGGGCGTGATCTTCCACGTCGATGCGGCGCAGGC
Source organism: Variovorax sp. P4_B10 (assembly GCF_056402375.1). Taxonomy (NCBI): domain Bacteria; kingdom Pseudomonadati; phylum Pseudomonadota; class Betaproteobacteria; order Burkholderiales; family Comamonadaceae; genus Variovorax; species Variovorax sp. P4_B10. The sequence goes on from NZ_JBFUHN010000001.1 coordinate 25,864, forward strand.
CACCGGCAAGGTCGAGATCGACGTGACCAAGCTGCCCATCGACCTGATGAGCCTGGCCTCGCACAAGACCTACGGCCCCAAGGGCATCGGCGCGCTGTACGTGCGCCGCAAGCCGCGCGTGCGGCTCGAGGCACAGATGCACGGCGGTGGCCATGAGCGCGGCATGCGTTCGGGCACCCTGCCGACGCACCAGATCGTGGGCATGGGCGAAGCCTTCCGCATCGCCAGGCTCGAAATGAAGGAAGACATCGCGAAGGCGGCCAGTCTGCAGAAGCGTCTGCTCGACGGCCTGAAGGATGTCGAGCAGGTGTTCATCAACGGCGACCTCGAACAGCGTGTGCCGCACAACCTGAACATGAGCTTCAACTACGTCGAAGGCGAGTCGCTGATCATGGGCATCAAGGGCCTGGCGGTGTCGTCGGGCTCGGCCTGCACCTCGGCCAGCCTCGAGCCCAGCTACGTGCTGCGCGCCCTGGGCCGCAGCGACGAGTTGGCCCACAGCAGCCTTCGCATGACCATCGGCCGTTTCACGACCGAAGAAGAGATCGACTACGCCATTTCGACCATCAAGCACAACGTTGCCAAGCTGCGCGAGCTGAGCCCCCTGTGGGAGATGTTCCAGGACGGCGTCGACATCAGCACGATCCAGTGGTCGGCCCACTGACATTGGCCGGCCCAGCGCTCCACGATTGAACAAAGCTTGAGAGGTACACCATGGCATATTCATCCAAGGTCATCGACCACTACGAAAATCCCCGCAACGTCGGCTCCTTCGAAAAAGGCGACGACACGGTTGGCACCGGCATGGTCGGCGCACCGGCCTGCGGCGACGTCATGAAGCTGCAGATCAAGGTCAACCCCGAAACGGGCGTGATCGAAGACGCACGCTTCAAGACCTACGGCTGCGGCTCCGCCATTGCCTCGTCCTCGCTCGTGACCGAATGGGTCAAGGGCAAGACGCTCGACGAAGCGGCTGCGCTGAAGAACGCGCAGATCGCCGAAGAACTGGCGCTGCCGCCGGTCAAGATTCACTGCTCCATCCTGGCCGAAGACGCCATCAAGGCCGCCGTGAGCGACTACAAGGCCAAGCACGGCGTCAAAGCGGCCGAAGCCGAAGCTGCTGTTCACTGACATGGCCGTTACGCTGACCGAAGCCGCTGCACGACACGTCACCCGCTACCTCGGTAAACGAGGTAAGGGCGTGGGTGTGCGGTTGGGCGTGAAGACCACGGGCTGCTCGGGCCTGGCCTACAAGCTCGAGTACGTGGACGAGTTCACACCTGAAGACGTGGTGTTCGAAGACCACGGCGTGAAGGTGCTGGTCGATCCGAAGAGCCTGGCCTACATCGACGGCACGCAGCTCGACTTCGTGCGCGAAGGGCTCAACGAGGGCTTCAAGTTCATCAACCCGAACGAACGGGACCGTTGCGGCTGCGGAGAGAGCTTTCGCATCTGATGCGCTGTCGCTGACAGCGACCACAGCCGCCACCATGTCATGTGCTGGCGGTTTTTTCTTGCCATGAACCTGAACGACACCGACTTCCAACTGTTCGCCGTCCCGGCCACCTTTGCGCAGGACCGCGCCGCGATCGACGCGCGCTGGAAAGAGCTGCAGCGCGAAGCCCACCCGGACCGCTTTGCCGCGCAGGGCGCCGCGGCGCAGCGCGTGGCCATGCAGTGGTCGGTGCGCATCAACGAGGCGTACCAGCGGCTCAAGGACCCGATCCGCCGCGCGAGCTACATCTGCGAACTCCATGGGGCGCCGTTGAATGCCGAGAACAACACGGCGATGCCGCCCGACTTCCTGATGCAGCAGATGGAATGGCGCGAAGCGCTCGACGATGCCGGCGACATCGTCGCGGTCGAGAAGCTGCAGGCGGAGGTCGAGGCCGGCCGCGCACGCGCGCTCTCGTCGCTCGATTGGTTGATCGACGAGAAGGGTGATTACCCGGGCGCCGCGCAGCAGGTGAGAGCCCTCATGTTCATTGAGCGCTTCGGACAGGACGTCGAAGCCAAATTCGATCAGTTGGGACAATAAGCCCTTATGGCTCTTCTTCAGATTTCCGAACCCGGCCAGGCGCCCGACCCCCATCAGCGCCGCATTGCCGTGGGCATCGACCTCGGCACCACGCATTCGCTGGTGGCCGCGGTGCGCAACGGCGTGGCCGAATGCCTGCCTGACGACCAGGGCCGCGTGCTGCTGCCTTCGGCCGTTCGCTACCTGGACGGCGATCGTCGTCACATCGGTTTCGACGCCGTTGCCGCGCGTGCGCAGGACCCCGCCAACACCATCACTTCGGTCAAGCGGCTCATGGGGCGCGGCCTGGCCGATATCGCAAACCGCGAAGCCATGTCCTACCGCATTGCCGGCAGCGATGGGGGCATGGTGAAGGTTCAGACCGGCGCGGGCGAGAAGTCGCCGGTCGAGATCAGCGCCGAGATTCTGGCGACGCTGCGCTTCCGCGCTGAAGACACCTTCGACGACGAGCTCTATGGCGCCGTCATCACGGTGCCAGCCTATTTCGACGAAGGCCAGCGCCAGGCCACCAAGGACGCCGCGCAGCTCGCCGGCCTCAACGTGCTGCGCCTGATCAGCGAGCCCACGGCCGCGGCCATCGCCTATGGCCTGGACAACGCGAGTGAAGGCGTCTACGCGGTCTACGACCTGGGCGGCGGAACCTTCGACATCTCGATCCTGCGGCTCACCCAAGGGGTGTTCGAGGTCATCGCCACCGGCGGCGACTCGGCCCTGGGGGGCGACGACTACGACCACGCACTCGCCGACTTCGTGCTCGCGCAAACCGGCTTGCAAGTCGGCAACGACAGCGACAAGGCCGCAGTGCTCGTGGCGGCCCGCGCGGCGAAAGAGGCGCTGACCGATTCGGACACCGTGGCGTTCCGCGCCGATGTGGCCGGCGGTGCGGCCCGATTCGACCTCGCGCGTGCGCATTTCGATGCGGCAACGAAGCCCCTCACCGACCGCACCATCGCCGCCGTCCGCAAGGCGATGCGCGACGCGAAGCTCAAGGCGGATGACCTGCAAGGCATCGTTCTTGTCGGCGGCTCCACCCGCATGCCGCAGATCCGCCGCGCCGTGGCCGAATTCTTCGGCCGCGAGCCGCTGGTCAACCTGAACCCCGACGAAGTCGTGGCGCTCGGCGCCGCGATCCAGGCCAACCAGCTTGCCGGCAACAAAGGCGCGGGCGAACTGCTGCTGCTCGACGTGATCCCGCTGTCGCTGGGCATCGAAACCATGGGCGGCCTGGTCGAGCGCATCGTGCCGCGCAACCAGACCATCCCCACCGCGATGGCCCAGGACTTCACGACCTACCAGGACGGCCAGACCGCCCTCGCGCTGCACGTGGTGCAAGGCGAGCGCGACCTGGTGGCCGATTGCCGCAGCCTCGCGCGATTCACGCTGCGCGGCATCCCGCCCATGGCGGCCGGTGCTGCGCGCATTCGCGTGACTTTCACCGTCGATGCCGACGGCCTGCTGAGCGTCAGCGCCAAGGAGCAGGGCAGCGGCGTCGAAGCCAGCGTCGCGGTCAAGCCCTCCTACGGCCTCTCGGACGACCAGATTGCGACCATGCTGCAGGAGAGCTTCTCCACCGCCCAGCAGGACATGCAGGCCCGGGCGCTCGTGGAGGCGCGTGTCGATGCCGAGCGCATGCTGCTCGCCACCCAAAGCGCACTCGATGCCGACGGTGATCTGTTGAGCGATGAAGAGCGTGCGGTCATCGATGCGTCGATGGTGCAGCTGCGCGAAGCCGCCAAGGGGAGCGAAGCCGCCGCGATCGAGGCCGCCACCAAGACGCTCGCCAACGACACCGAGGCCTTCGCCGCCCAGCGCATGAATGTGGGCATTGCGCGTGCACTCGCCGGCCGCAAGGTCGAATCCCTCTAGAACGACAACATGCCCACGATCAAGATCTACCCGCATCCCGAGTACTGCCCGCAAGGCGCCGAAATCACTGCGCCCGCCGGCACCTCGATCTGCGAGGCGCTGCTCGACAACCACATCAACATCGAGCACGCCTGCGAGATGAGTTGCGCCTGCACCACCTGCCACGTGATCGTGCGCGAGGGCTTCAACTCGCTCAACGAAGCGGAAGAGGGCGAAGAAGACCTGCTCGACCGCGCCTGGGGTCTCGAGCCGCAATCGCGCCTCAGTTGCCAATCGATCCTGGCGCAGGACAATGTGACGATCGAGATTCCCAAATACTCGATCAACCACGCCAAAGAGAATCACTGAAAGAGCCACTGTATGTCACGCCAGATCGTCCTCGATACCGAAACCACGGGCCTGTCCGCCGAGAACGGCGACCGCGTGATCGAGCTCGGCTGCGTCGAGCTGTTCGCCCGCAAGCTCACCGGCAACGACCTGCACATCTACTTCAACCCCGAGCGCGAGAGCCATGAAGACGCGCTCAAGGTGCACGGGCTGACAACCGACTTTCTGCGCGACAAGCCGAAGTTCGCCACGCTGGGCAACGACATCGTCGAGTACCTGCGCGGCGCCGAGCTGATCATCCACAACGCGGCCTTCGACGTCGGCTTCCTCAACAAGGAGCTCGAGATGGCCGGGCTACCGCCGCTGCGCAGCTTCGTGAGCGAGGTGACCGACACGCTCGCCATGGCGAAGCAGGTCTACCCGGGCAAGCGCAACTCGCTCGACGCGCTGTGCGACCGCTTCGGCGTCGACCGTTCGAACCGCACCTTCCACGGCGCCAAGCTCGATGCGCAGCTGCTGGCCGACGTCTACATCAACCTCACGCGCGGCCAGGATGCGCTCCTGATCGACGTGGCGTCGAACGAGCCGGCGCAGGGCACCACCATGGTTGCCATCGACCTGAGCCAGTTCGACCTGCCGGTGATCGTGGCCGGCGAGCAGGAGCTTGCCGCGCACGAGGCGCTGTTGTCCCAACTCGACAAATCCAGCAGCGGACGTACCGTGTTTCGCCAAAACAGCTGAAATGCTGTGGCATAATCGAAGGCTTCGCACAACGCGATTAATTCCACGGCACTGCACTCGCGGTGCCAAAGAGTTGAAAGGGCGGTTAGCTCAGGGGTAGAGCACAGCATTCACACTGCTGGGGTCGGAGGTTCGAAACCTCCACCGCCCACCAATTTCCTCAAAAGTAATCAGCGACTTGGGTTTCCCAGGTCGCTTTCGCTTGGGCGCGTTATTTCGCTCCGAACAGGTCGTCGCAGGTATCGCATGCGAAATACAGGCGCTGCTCCCCGCACTGAACGGAGCCTGTGGCGCCGGCGCGAATCTGCCAGTCGCACGATTTGCCGCGCTGCTTCAGCGTGCCTTCGACAAAACAGGGCGCCAGTTCGTAGTGGTCATGCAGCGTCTTGTAGTCGACCTGTTTTGCCCGGGAGAAGAACTCGCGCGCCTTGCCGTGGTTCTGCGGCACATCGCTGGTGCGGCAGGCGGCAGGTTGGTCGGAACGGAAGTCGGCGACATAGACGTCCGTGAACTCTGCACTGCCTGTTGCACACGCTGCGACGAGCATCGCGCCGACAGCCATCGCAACGAACCGGCTCCTCATTTCCATATCGCCGAACTCGCTTCGCCAGGGTTCTTGTACGACACCTCAGGGTGCCGGTAGACATCGGCCGACTGCAGATTGAACTGCACATACAGCTCGTCGATGAGCCATTGCAGCGACGTGTTCTGTGCAGCCGTCACGCTCTCATAGCTCTTCTCGTCGATGTGAAGCCCGACCAGCTCGATGCCGACGGCCTCGCTGTTGACGGGATAGCGGTCCGGATACGGCTTGGCGCGTTCATGCGCATCCAGTGCATTGATCTGCTGGGTCCAGGACATCGCCAGCATCTTGGCCATGGCCGCCGTGTCGCACGTGTTCTTGTTGACGGTCAGGCACTTCGACTTGATCAGCTTGCCGACGTGGTAGCAGCGCGCGTGGAGGCTGGCGGTTTGATAGATCTGCCCATTCTTGTCGATCAGGAAGTGGGCGCCATTGCCGCCATCCTTGTAGCCGTTGAGACTGGACTCGGCAGTCGACGAGTCCGTCTGATGCACGACGATGGCGAGCACGCTCGGCAAGGCCCCATGTTCGATGCCCGATGAACGCCTTGGAATTACTTTGGGATCAACGAGCATCCCGCTCGCATCGATGGTGGACATGTCTCTCCCTGTGGAACAGCGAGTCAAAGTACACCACACCCGCCGCCGAACCGGAAGCGGCAGAGTGGTAACGTCATTTGACAGCGCGATGCACTCAGTCCCAGCGTGCGCCTGCCATCTGCCGGACCGTTGCGTTGAAGCGGTTCCAGATGTTGATCAGTCCGATCGAAACGATCAGTGCCGCCAGCGCTGTCTCGTCGTAGTGACGTGCCGCTTCGTTGTAGACGTCGTCGGGCACGGGATCGGCCTTGTCGCTCAGTCGCGTCACGGCTTCGGTGAGCGCGAGCGCTGCGCGCTCGGCATCGGTGAAGTAGGGCGTGTCGCGCCACGCCGCCACCGCGAAGATGCGCTCGTCTTTCTGGTCCGCCTTTTTGAGTTCGCGCGAGTGCATGTCGACGCACACACTGCATCCATTGATCTGGCTCGCACGCAGGTGTACGAGTTTGGTAGTCACATAAGGCAGGCCGTCTTTTTCTGTGGCCTTGTTCAATGCGAACAGTGCCTGCATCGCGTCGGGCAGGACCAGGGCCGGGTTCTTCATTCGTGCTTGCATACTCATTTCCTTTGAAAGTGATGGCGGGTGTCGTGAATGACGCAACCAATCCCGCGCCGACGTCTTGCTGTCACGTCGGCCGGGTTTCGTCCGTCAAGGCCATGACGGAACACGAAAAGGAAATGTGACCCATGGACGAACAAATTTTTCTGGCCGAGCGTTTTCAGGCCCATCGTTCGCATCTGCGCGGTATTGCCTACCGGATGCTCGGTTCGCTGAGCGAGGCGGAAGACGCGGTGCAGGAAACCTGGTTGCGTCTCGGCCGTTCCGGGGCGGACGACATTGCGAACCTCGGCGGCTGGCTGACCACGGTGGTCGGGCGCGTCTGTCTGGACATGCTGCGCTCGCGCAAGTCGCGGCGCGAGGACTCGCTGGATGACGACGATGCGCCAGAGCCTGCCGCAGATCCGGGCAGTGCAGGCAACCCCGAGTCCGAAGCATTGATGGCCGATTCGGTGGGCGTCGCATTGCTCGTGGTGCTGGAAATGCTGGCGCCTGCCGAACGCATCGCCTTCGTATTGCACGACATGTTCGACCTGTCTTTCGACGAGATCGCACCGATAGTGGGCCGGTCGCCAACCGCAGCCAGGCAGCTCGCGAGCCGCGCACGGCGTCGGGTGCAGGGGCGGCCCGCCGTTCCGGAGCCCACGCTTGCGGGCCAGCGCAGCGTGATCGAGGCTTTTCTCGCTGCTTCGCGCGGCGGCGACCTGAGCGGACTGCTCGCGGTGCTCGATCCGGACGTGGTGTTTCGCGCCGATGCAGCGGCCATGCGCGCCGGTGCGCAGAGCGAAGTCCGCGGTGCGGCGGCAGTGGCGAAGGCCTTCGTGGGACGGGCGCAGGGCGCGCGGGCCGCGCTGGTCGACGGCGCCGTGGGCGTCGTGGTGGCACCGCGTGGCCGTCTCTTCCTCGTGCTGGGCGTCACGGTGGCAGGGGGGCGCATTGTCGCGATCGACGCCATTGCCGATCCCGACCGCCTGCCGAAGATCGAGCTCGCGGCTTTCGCCGATTGAACTGTCGGCTCGCGCTGACGCCAAGAGCGGCTGCGTACTGGCTGAAGATCTGCAGCAGCGACCTACAACGAGGAAAAGGAGACGACCATGGCCACCCATCCTGATCTTCCGACCCCCGTCACGCCGGACCTGCCCGTCGAGCCCGACGAAGGGCCGAGCACGCCGCCCGACGAGCCCACCGATCCCGAGCCGCCGCCCACGGTATCGTGAATGCCATGGGCGAGCGCGCTAAGCTCGCGCCATGGACGAACTCGATTGCGCCGTCATCGGCGGTGGTGTGGTGGGGCTGGCAGTGGCGCGCGCCTTGGCGCTCGCGGGCCGGGAGGTGCTGGTGCTCGAAGCCGAAGGTGCCATCGGCACCGGGACCAGTTCGCGCAACAGCGAAGTCATTCACGCGGGCATCTACTACCCGCAGGGATCGCTCAAGGCGCGCCTTTGCGTCGAGGGGCGGCATGCGCTCTATGCGTATGCCGGGGAGCGCGGCGTGCCGCACCGGCGTTGCGGCAAGCTCATCGTGGCGACAACGCCCGAGCAAGTGGGCGAGCTCGAAATCATCCGGGCGAAGGCTGCGGCCAATGGCGTCGATGACCTCGAGCAGATCACCGCGCAGCAGGCGATGGCGATGGAGCCGCAGCTGCATTGCGCGGCCGCGCTGCATTCGCCGAGCACCGGCATCGTCGACAGTCACGCGCTCATGCTGAGCCTGCTCGGCGACCTGGAGAACGCGGGCGGAATGCTGGCGCTGAAATCGCCCATTGCCCGTGCCGAATGCAGAGGCGATGCTATCGTCTTGATAGCGGAGGACGGAACTTCGCTCCGCTGCCGCAGCGTGGTCAATGCGGCGGGCCTGGGTGCCCCGGCGTTGGCCCGGCGGTTCGAGGGACTGCCCGCTACAGCGGTTCCTACAGAGCACTTCGCCAAGGGCAACTACTTCACCCTGTCGGGCCGCGCGCCTTTCAGCCGGCTCATCTACCCGGTGCCCGAACCCGGTGGACTCGGGGTGCATCTGACGATCGATCTCGGCGGCCAGGCCAAGTTCGGACCCGACGTTCAATGGGTCGGATCGGCCGACGACCTGGTGGTGGACCCCGCGCGCGGCGACGGTTTCTATGCCGAGGTGCGCAAGTACTGGCCCGCCTTGCCCGACGGCGGGTTGATCCCGGGCTATGCCGGCATGCGGCCCAAGATTTCGGGCCCGGGCGAGCCGGCAGCCGACTTCGTGGTCGACGGCCCCGCGTCGCACGGCGTGCCGGGCCTGGTCAATCTTTTCGGCATCGAATCGCCAGGGCTCACCAGCAGCCTCGCGATCGGAGCGCATGTCGCGCGGTTGCTGGCCGACGCCTGAACGTGCACAAGTCTGCACATCTGCCGCGCATGAGGGGCTTTCGAGCCTGTAACATGACACCACGCCATTTGCTGGCGTGAAGCCGCCGGCGCGGTGCCGGTGTCATCACGGAGGAAAGATTCCAATGAGTGCATCCAACAATCTTGAAGCAGCAGCCGAAGACATCGCAAGCGACGTGCGTGGCGTGCTGGCCAGCAAGGACCTGGATTCGGTTCCCCACATCAAGGCACTGCGCCAGCGCATCGACACCAAGCTCGCCATCGCGCGCGAACTCGCCGCCGAGAAGAGCAAGCTCGCCGCCAAGAAGGCGCGCGACGCGGCCTCCGCCACCAACGCTTACGCCCACGACGAACCTTGGCAGATCGCAGGCGCCGCATTGGCCGTCGGCGTGCTGGTGGGTCTGTTGCTTGGCCGCCGCTGATCGCGCTGACCTGAGTGCGCGCTGCCGGACCGTTCGCTGCCGCTCCCTGAGCGGGGTTGGAGCTTGCCCATGAGGCTGCTCTCCCTGTTCGGGGTGGGCGCCGGGCTGCGCCGGCTGCGCATCGCCGCCGCCGAAGGCGCGCTGGCGGCCGAAGACCGGGTGCAGTTGCTGCACATGGCCTGGGAGGACGAGAAACAGCGCCTGAAGCTGTTGCTCATCCTCGTCGTGGCCGTGCTGGGGCTGACCACCGTGACGGTGGCCTTGCTGTCGGTGGCGGTGGTGGTGCATTTCTGGGAAACGCCGCACCGCATTACGGCCGCGTGGTCCGTGGCGGGCGTGTGGATCGTGCTCTGGCTCGGCGCTGCCGCCGGGCTGCTGCTGACCCTGCGCAACGCCTCCAACAGTTTCGTTCCGGCACGTCGGGAGTTCGAACGCGACTGGGCCTGGGTCCAGGACAGCTTCGGCCTGGGCAAAGATCCGGAACAGGACGACGAGGCACCGCGTCCCCCGCGGCCGGCCACGCGCGAGGAACTGCTGGCCCGCATGGAGCGTCAGCGCGAGCGCATTGCAACCCTGCAGGGCGGCCGCGAAACGCAGCCGGCAGGCGAGGGCCCTCCGCCCAATGAAACGGCCGCCGCCGCCGCGCTGCGCATTGCACGTGCGCATCCGGTGGCCGCCGGCGTCGTCGCCGCCGCCGCCGTGGTGGTGATCCGGCCCAGGCGCCTGTTGCGCTGGGCGGCGGTCATTGCGCCAATTCTCTGGCGCATGCGCTGAAGGAAGGAGAGAGGTCTCAGGCCTTGCTGCGATCGCGCAGCAGCGCCTGGGCCACCTCCCGGACCAGCGCCGGGCCGCGATAAATCAGGCCGGTGTAGATCTGCACCACGTCCGCGCCCGCGGCGATCTTGGCCTTGGCATCGGCCGCGCTCAGGATGCCGCCGACCCCGATGATCGGGAAGTTTTTTCCCAATGCCGTGCGCAGCTGCGCAATCACACGGTTGCTGGCCTCGCGCACCGGCGCCCCCGACAGCCCGCCTGCCTCCTGGGCATGCGGCAGACCCGCCACCGCATCGCGCGCCAGCGTGGTATTGGTGGCGATCACCCCGTCCATGCGATGACGCTGCAGCGTGGCGGCAATGACCGCGACCTGCGCCTCGTCGAGGTCGGGGGCGATCTTCACGAACAGCGGCGAGCGCTTGTGGTGGCGCGTTGCCAGCGCTTCGCGCCGTTCGGCCACCGCGCCGAGCAGCGCGTCGAGCGCCTCGTCGCTCTGGAGCGTCCGCAGGTTGGCCGTGTTCGGGCTCGAGATGTTGATCGTCACGTAATCGGCATGCGGGTACACGCCGTTGAGGCAGGCGAGGTAGTCGTCCATCGCACGCTCGATCGGCGTGGCGGCGTTCTTGCCGATGTTGAGGCCCAGCAGCATGGGCGTCTTGCCGCCGCCGCCGCTCTTGCGAAAGCGCGCCTTCTGCACATTGGCCAGAAAGGCGTCGAGCCCCTCGTTGTTGAAGCCGAGCCGGTTGATCAGCGCGTCGCGCTGCGGCAGGCGGAACATGCGTGGCTTGGGGTTGCCCGGCTGCGCCTTGGGCGTCACCGTGCCGACTTCGACGAAACCGAAACCCATGGCCGCGAAAGCGTCGATGCAGCGGGCGTTCTTGTCGAGCCCCGCCGCCAGTCCCACGCGATTCGGAAAAGTCAGCCCGGCCAGCGTGACCGGGTCGTCCACACGCGAGGCGGCGTAGGCGCAGGCCAGCGGCGTGTTCTGCGTGCGCGCGAGCCCGTCGAGGGTGAGTTCATGGGCGTGCTCGGGGTCGAAGCCGAACAGAAAAGGGCGGGCCAGGCCATAGAGCGAAGAGGGAAACAGCAGGGGCATCGGATAATTCTCGACTTCAATGAGCCAAGGATTCTCCGCGATGACCGCACCTGCCTCCCCATCTCCCGCTCCTGCCGTCCTTTCCCAGGACGAACTCAAGGCCCAGGTCGGCCGCGCTGCACTGGCCTACGTGGTCAAGGGCGAGATCGTCGGCGTCGGCACCGGCTCGACGGTCAACAAGTTCATCGACGCGCTGGCCACGATCAAGGGCGACATCAAGGGCGCCGTCTCGAGCTCGGTCGCATCGACCGAACGCCTTCGCGCGCTCGGCATCCCGGTTTTCGACAGCAACGAGGTGGAGGAACTGGCCGTCTACATCGACGGAGCCGACGAAATCGATCACCAGGGCTTCATGGTGAAGGGTGGCGGTGCGGCGCTCACGCGCGAGAAGATCGTCGCCGCGCAATCGAAGCGCTTCATCTGCATCGCCGATGCATCCAAGCTGGTCGAGACGCTGGGCGACTTTCCGCTGCCGGTGGAAGTCATTCCGATGGCGGCGCGCCGCGTCATGCGCCAGTTCGCCGGCCTGGGCGGAATCGCTCAGGTGCGCGAGAAGGACGGCCTGCCGCTGGTCACCGACAACGGCCAGCACATCATTGACGTGACGGGCTTGCGGATCACCGATCCGCTCACCTTCGAGTCCGAGGTGAGCCAGTGGCCCGGCGTGGTGACTGTGGGGGTCTTCGCCCATCAAAAGGCCGATGTGTGCCTGCTCGGCACCGCAGCGGGCGTGAAGACGATGCAATTCACCTCCTGAGAAGGCGAACCGCCCGCGCGGCTCAGAACTTGATGCCGGCCGGATTGCTGGGGCTCGGATCGTTCGGGGCGGGCGCCGGCGATGCGGGTTGCGCGGCAGGCGCCGCTGCGGCGCGGGGCGCCGGCGCCGCCTGCTGCGCGATCATGGGCCGGGCCGGCGCATTGCGGTAGCCGGCGGGCAGGCTGTTGCTCTTGGGATAGCCTGCCGCATCGAGGTATTGCGACCATTCGGCGTCCGCGTAGCCCTTGAGCTGCTGCGAACCGATGGTGAGCAGCGGCAGCGAGTTCTGGCTGCTCAGGCGTTTGAACGCCTCGATATCTTCATTGCTCTTGACGGTGCGCTCCTCGAACGGAATGCCGCGCGTGGTGAGCAGGGTGCGGGCTGCGTTGCAGGGCGTGCACTCTTCGCCGGTGTACAGCGTGACGGGGTAGCGTTGTGCCACTTGCCGCAGTTCGTAGGGGAGTCCCGCATTGGCCGGCGTCGCGGCGCCGGCTTGTGGCCCTGCTGCCGGTTCGGTGCTGGCGGTCGGGGCTCGGTCCGAGAAAGTGACCTTGCCGTTCTTGTCGACGTTGCGATAGATCGGCTGGGCCATGGCGCCTGCAGCAGCGAGCAGCAGGGCGAGGCCGGTCAGGCGATGCATGGAAGATTTGTTGTGGATCGAATGCATCGCCCGAGTATCGCAAGCTTCAGCGCCGCATCAAACGGGCTGCGCTTCCGCCATGCCCTGGTGTCGCAGCAGCGCATCAAGCTGCGGCTCGCGTCCGCGGAAAGCCTTGAACGAATCCATGGCGCTGCGGCTGCCACCGGCCTCCAGGATGGCCTGGCGGTACTTGCGGCCCGTCTCGACGTTCGGTTCGCCATCGGCGCCCACGGTTTCCTCGAAAGCCGCGTAGGCGTCGGCGCTCAGCACCTCGGCCCACTTGTAGCTGTAGTAGCCGGCCGCGTAGCCGCCCGAGAAAATGTGGCTGAAAGTATTCGGCGTGCGGCTGAAGGGCGGCGAGGGCATCACGGCCACTTCGGTGCGTACCTTGCCAAGCAGCGCCATCACGTCGCCTGGCTTCGCTGCGGCCGCGTGGTACTCGGTGTGCAGCAGCATGTCGAACAGCGAGAACTCGATCTGGCGCAGCGTCTGCAGGCCGCTCTGGAAGTTCTTGGCAGCGGTCATCTTGTCGAACAGCGCGCGCGGCAGCGGCTCGCCGGTGTCGACGTGGGCCGTCATGTGCTTGAGCACATCCCACTCCCAGCAGAAGTTTTCCATGAACTGGCTCGGCAATTCGACCGCGTCCCACTCGACGCCGCTGATGCCCGAGACGTCGCGCTCGTTGACCTGCGTGAGCATGTGGTGCAGGCCGTGGCCGAACTCGTGGAAGAGGGTGGTCACATCGTCGTGCGTGAGCAGCGGCGGCTTGCCGTCGACACCGCTGGCGAAGTTGCACACCAATTGCGCCACCGGCGTTTGCAGCACGCCGTTGTCGGGGCGCAGCCAGCGGGCGCGCACGTCGTCCATCCAGGCGCCGCCGCGCTTGGCGGCACGGGCGGAGGGGTCGAGGTAGAACTGGCCGACCTTCTGGACGCCTTGAGCGGTTGGGCGCTCGATGCGGTAGAACTCGACGCTCGGGTGCCATGTCGGCGCGCTGTCGCGGCGAATGGATACTTCGAACAGCGTCTCGACGATCTTGAACAGGCCCGCCATGACCTTGGGCGCGGGGAAGTACTGCTTCACCTCCTGCTCGCTGAAGGCGTAGCGCGCTTCCTTGAGCTTCTCGCCGATGTAGCTCCAGTCCCAGGGCTGCGGGTCTGTGATGCCCAGTTGCTCCGAAGCAAAGGCGCGCAAGTCGGCGAGATCGCGCTCGCCGTAGGGCCTGGCCTTGGTGGCGAGATCGCGCAGGAACTTGACGACCTGCTCGGGCGATTCGGCCATCTTCGGCACCACCGACAGCTCGCCGTAGTTCTTGTAGCCGAGCAGCTTGGCCTCTTCTTCGCGAAGCGCGAGGATCTCGGTGATCAGCGCGGTGTTGTCGAAGGCCGGATCGCCGAATTCGCTGGCACGGGTGACGTAGGCGCGATAGAGCGTTTCACGCAGTGCGCTGCTCTTCGCGAACTGCATCACCGGCAGGTAGCAGGGCATCTTGAGCGTGAGCTTGTAGCCTTCCTTGCCATCGGCTTCGGCGGCTGCGCGTGCCGCGCTGACCACGTCTTCGGGCACGCCGTCGAGCTCGCCCAGCCTGGCGTAGTGGGCAAATGCGTCGGTGGCGTCGAGCGCGTTCTCGCTGAACTTCTGGCTCAGCTCGGCCTGGCGTTCCTGGATGTCGGCAAAGCGCTTCTTGGCTTCGCCTTGCAGTTCGGCGCCGCCCAGCACGAAGTTGCGTATGGCGTTGCGATGCGCCTGTCGCTGTTCGGCATTGAGCGTGGCGACGTCGATGGCCTTGTACTTCGCGTAGAGCCGTTCGTCGGAACCCAGGCGGGTCCAGAAGGCGGTGACGCGCGGCATGGCCTCGTTGTAGGCGGCGCGCAGCTCGGGCGTGTCGGCCACGGCGTTGAGGTGGCCGACGGCGTTCCACGCGCGGCCGAAGCGCTCCGATGCGACCTCGAGCACCTTGGAGATCTCGTTCCAGTCGGCCGGGAATTCAGGCGCCGTCGCGGTCTGCAACGCCGCTTCGGCATCGGCGAGCAGCGAGTCGACTGCGGGGGCGACGTGCTCAGGCCTGATGCGGTCGAACAGCGGGAGGTCGGTGAAGTCGAGGAGGGGGTTGTTCGTGGTGGCCATGTGGATCACTTGGCGGCGCGTTCGGCCGCTTCAAGGGTGTTGACCAGGAGCATCGCGCGGGTCATGGGACCGACGCCGCCCGGAACAGGAGTGATCCAGCCGGCCACTTCCTTGACGCCGTCGAAATCGACGTCGCCGGCCAGCTTGCCGTCTTCCTTGCGGTTCATGCCCACGTCGATGACGATGGCGCCGGGCTTCACCATGTCGGCGGTCACCAGGTTGCGCTTGCCCACGGCCGCGACGATCACGTCGGCCTGGCGGGTGATGGCGCCGAGGTCTTGCGTGGCGCTGTGGCAGATGGTCACGGTGGCGCTCTTG
The DNA here is from genome assembly GCF_056402375.1 of Variovorax sp. P4_B10. NCBI lineage: Bacteria > Pseudomonadati > Pseudomonadota > Betaproteobacteria > Burkholderiales > Comamonadaceae > Variovorax > Variovorax sp. P4_B10. Next base: position 41,059 of record NZ_JBFUHN010000001.1, read on the forward strand.
GCCAGCAGCATCATGGCCATCGGCTTGCCGACGATGTTGCTGCGGCCGATGACGACCGCATGCTTGCCGCGCAGGTCGCAGCCGATCGATTCGAGCATCTTCATGCAGCCGAAGGGCGTGCAGGGCCAGAAGCCGGGCGCGCCGGTCATCAGCGCGCCGGCGCTGGCGACGTGAAAGCCGTCCACGTCCTTGGCGGGCGAAATCGTCTCGATGACCTTCTGGCTGTCCATGTGCTTGGGCAGCGGGAGCTGCACCAGGATGCCGTGCACCGCGGGATCGCCGTTGAGCGCGCGGATGCGGGCCAGCAGGTCTGCCTCGCTCATGTCGGCGGGGTAGCGCTCCAGGGTGGCCTGCAGGCCGGTTTCGGTGCTGTCGTTGACCTTGTGCTTCGTGTAGACCTGGCTGGCCGGGTCTTCGCCCACGAGGATGATGGAAAGGGCCGGGTTCACGCCACGGGCCTTCAGTGCGGCGGTACGGCCGGCAACCTCGGCGCGGATGGTTTTGGCGAGGGCGTTGCCGTCGATCAGTTGGGCGGTCATCGGTTTTCGATTTTCCAAGTAAAAACGCCCGCTTGCGCAGGCGTGGGGGACATCCATTGCTATCGGGCGGATAGCTTCTAGGCTTTGGCGGCCGGTGCTGCCTGTCCGAGGGCGATCTTGAGCAGATCGGCCACGGTGTTGGCGTTGAGCTTTTCCATGATGTTGGCGCGGTGCGCCTCCACCGTCTTGATGCTGATGCCGAGGTCGTCGGCGATCTGCTTGTTCAGGCGGCCGGCGACGATGCGCTCGAGCACCTGCGCCTCGCGGCCGGTGAGCTTAGACAGCAGCGCGTCGCGGCTGGCCGACTGCTGGTGCTGCGTGAAGGCGCCGCGCGCATGCTCGAGCATGCGCTCGACCAGCGTGACGAGCTCTTCGTCGTTGAAGGGCTTCTGGATGAAATCCATCGCACCCTTCTTCATGCTGTCGACCGCCATCGGCACGTCGCCGTGGCCGGTGATGACCACGATCGGCAGCGGGGAGCGCCGTTCGATCAGCCGATCCTGCAATTCGAGGCCGGTCATGCCGGCCATGCGGATGTCGACGATCAAACAGGCGACTTCGCGCGGGTCGTATCGGGAAAGAAAGGATTCGGCGGAATCGAAGCAGCGGACTCTGTAGTCCTTGCCTTCGAGCAGCCATTGCAGCGAATCGCGTACGGCTTCGTCGTCGTCGACGACATAGACCGTGCCCTTCTTCGGAATCAAACTCATGCAGGTACCTTTGCCTCGTCGCTAGCTACGGAACTGATAGCGTCCAACACCGGAATCCAGAAGGAAAAACGGCATCCGATCACATCCGGGCCATTGTAGATGTTCTCCGCCTGCATCCGGCCGCGGTGCGACTCGACGATGGTGCGGCACAAATTGAGCCCGATGCCCATGCCTTCGGGCTTGGTGGAGAAGAAGGCTTCGTAGAGCCGGTCCATGACTTCGGGCGACAGGCCCTTGCCCGTGTCTTGCACCGAGAACTCGATGGCGTTGTGTCCCTCGATCACCTTGGGCAGCACGCGCAGTTCGACGCTTCGGCGTGCCAGCGGACGGTCGGCGAGGTCGATGGATTCGGCGGCGTTCTTCAGCAGGTTGACCATCACCTGCTCGATCAGGATCGGGTCGACCCGCACCACCGGCAGCCGCGCGGCCACGTAGTGGTTCAGGCGCACGTTGCGCCGGCGCAGCTCGATGCCCGCGAGCTCGACGGCCTCGCTCACCATGGTGGCAACGTCGGCGGGCGTGCGGTTGGGCTCGCTGCGCTTCACGAAGGAGCGGATGCGCTGGATGATCTGGCCGGCGCGCTGGGCCTGCTTCGATGTCTTTTCGAGTGCGGCGAGCAAGGCATCGTTGTCGATCGTCTGCCCCTTGATGCGCGACATCATCCCGTTGCAGTAGTTGGTGATGGCCGTGAGCGGCTGGTTGAGTTCGTGCGCGACGCTCGACGCCATTTCGCCCATCGTGATGAGGCGGCTGGCGGCTTGTGCGCGGTCGGCTTGTGCCGCGGCTTGCTCTTCGGCATCGCGGCGCGGCGTGATGTCGGTGGCAATCACCAGTTGCGCGAGGCGGCCATCCACCCAGGTCAGGTAGCGCGAACGCACTTCGAGCCACTTGCCGAGGTGGGGCACGAAGATTTCGTTGTTGGCTGCCTGCGCTGCGGTGAGCGTGTCGATCGGCAGGCCGGCGTAGGGGTCGACGTCGTCGAGGCCTTCGTCGTGCGCGTTCGAAGCCGGCACGCCGGCTTGGGCCACCATGCCGAGGTGGCCCACGGTGTCGGAGCCGAACCAGAGGCGGTACAGCTTGTTAGCGAACAGCAGCTCTTCGCTGTCGATGGGGGCCACCGACACGGCTGCGTCGAGCGCTTCGAGCACGGTGGTGAAGCGTTCGTACGATGCCGAGAGCTGTTCGCGGATGCGCGTCGGCTCGGTGATGTCGGTCATCGACGTCATCCAGCCGGTCTGGTGGCCGCGTGCATCGATCAGCGGCGACACATAGAGCCGCGCGTTGAACACGCTGCCGTTCTTGCGCTTCACGCGCACCTGGAAGCCGCCGGGCAGGGCGCGCCCGTGCAGTTCTTCTTCCAGGCGCTCGTTCATCACTTCGCGGTCGGATTCGAGCCAGTAGGGGAAGGGCGGCGATTGCCCGACCAGCTCGGCTTCGCTCCAGCCGGTCATCGCGCAGAAAGCGGCGTTCACATACGTGATGCGGCCCTGCAGGTCGAGCACGCGCATGCCGGTCAGCATGGAGTTTTCCATCGCGCGCCGGAAGTTGGTTTCGGCGACCAGCCGTTGCTGCGCCTGCAGCCGCCGCCGCGTGTGGCGCCAGGTGCCGATCAGCATCCAGCTCGTCAGCACGCTGAGCGCGCAGACCAGCCAGAAGAGCCCGTTGCCCACCACCCCCTGAGAGGTGCGATAGGCCTGCGCGCGCAGCAGCAGCGCATTGCCCACAGGCGACACCGGCACCTCGTATTCGTTGGTCCGCTCCGACCAGGGGAGCAGCCGCGTGCCGCTTTCCTTCAGGTTGGTTGTATTGCCGGCGATGGCGTTGCCCTTGGCGTCGAGCAGCGAGACCGCGTAGCGCGCCTGCACTTCGGAGGGCATGCCGTAGCGCAGCAGCCCGTCGATCGAAAACTCGCCGAGCACGACGCCTGCGAACAGGCCCTGGTCGAACAAGGGGATGTGCAGCTGCAGCATCGCGGCGGGGTCGCCACCGGCCACGGGCTGCGAATACACCGGCTGGCGCAGCTCGCGCGCCAGCGCGTAGTTGCTCTCGATGTCGCCCGGGCGCAGCACGTCGCCGATCAGGTGCTGCTGCGCAGGGTGCACGCTGGGCGCGGCATAGCCGGCCTTGAAGCGGCGGCGGTCGTCGATCCAGGTGATGGTCTGCAGCTCGGGAAACTGGCTCACCAGCGATTCGGCGCGGCTGGTGAATTCGGTGGGGTCGATCTCGCGGTTGGAGGCATCGCGCGCAATGCGCATCAGCTGTTCCTGGCGCTCCAGCAGGCGCAGACGCATGCGCTGCTGGGCGTATTCGACGTCGCGGCGCACAGACTCCTGTTCGCGCTCGACTTCCTCGGTGCGCAGGTACCAGAACGCCGAAACGATGGCCGCGAGGAAGAGAAGAACAGCAGCCATCGGCGCCAGCATGGCGACCGCATCCTGCAGCACGGGCGTTTGCCGGCGCCACCAGCGGCGCCACCAGGAGAGCGGCGAGGCGTTCACGGCACTGCGGGCAACCGCCAGCGGAGAGGAAAAAGGCATCGCGGGATTTTAGGCTCGCCCCCAGTCTTGCCCACTGCGTGTGGCCGCCAACCCCCTACCGGGGGCAATACCAGCGGCCCGGCAAAGCCGGTTCCGCGGTATTCCCGCAAGGCATCTTTCCTCTTCAAAATGTCACATTAAGAAATCAACATGCGCCATTTGAAATATGGGAATTTCTATGCGAAACTCGCCCGCGTTTATTGCAGAGCGCACTAAATTACAGCCACAGCCCTAAAAGGAGAGACAAGCATGTCGGCAAATCCCGAGAACCTGTTCGGCTCGGCCGCAAACGATGCGGACGCCCAGGAGACCCGTGAATGGATGGATGCACTGTCTTCCGTCATCCAGAGCGAGGGTCCCGAGCGGGCCCACTTCCTTCTCGAGCAGCTGCTCGAGCATGCCCGGCAGCACAGCATCGACAAGCCGTTCTCTGCCAATACCGCCTACGTCAACACCATCGAGCCCGATCAGGAAGAGCGCTGCCCCGGCAACCTCGAGATCGAAGAGCGCCTGCGCGCCTACATGCGCTGGAACGCCATGGCGATGGTGGTCAAGGCCAACCGCCACCATCCCGCCGAAGGCGGCGACCTCGGCGGCCACATCGGCTCCTTCGCCTCGCTGGCGAACATGTTCGGCGCCGGCTTCAACCACTTCTGGCACGCCGAGAGCGAAAACCACGGTGGCGACTGCCTCTACATCCAGGGCCACGTCTCGCCCGGCATCTATGCCCGCGCCTACCTCGAAGGCCGCCTGAGCGAAGAGCAACTGCTCAACTTCCGCCAGGAAGTCGACGGCAAGGGGCTCTCCAGCTACCCGCATCCGAAGCTGATGCCCGAGTTCTGGCAGTTTCCCACCGTGTCGATGGGCCTCGGCCCGCTGATGGCCATCTACCAGGCCCGTTTCCTCAAGTACCTGCACGCCCGCGGCATCGCCAACACCGAGAACCGCAAGGTCTGGGTGTTCTGCGGCGACGGCGAAATGGACGAAGTCGAATCGATGGGCGCCATCGGCCTCGCCGCGCGCGAGAAGCTCGACAACCTCGTCTTCGTCATCAACTGCAACCTGCAGCGCCTGGACGGCCCGGTGCGCGGCAACGGCAAGATCATCCAGGAGCTCGAAGGCGAGTTTCGCGGCTCGGGCTGGAACGTCATCAAGCTGATCTGGGGCAGCGGCTGGGACCCGCTGATCGCACGCGACAAGGAAGGTGCGCTGCGCAAGATCATGATGGAGACCAACGACGGCGATTACCAGGCCTTCAAGGCCAACGACGGCGCCTATGTCCGCAAGCACTTCTTCGGCCGTGACCCGCGCACGCTCGAAATGGTGTCCAAGATGAGCGACGACGACATCTGGCAACTGCGCCGCGGCGGCCACGACTCGCAGAAGGTCTACGCGGCCTTCGACGCGGCCGTGAAGCACAAGGGCCAGCCGACCGTGCTCCTGATCAAGACGGTCAAGGGCTTCGGCATGGGCAAGATCGGCGAGGGCAAGAACACGGTCCACCAGACCAAGAAGCTCGGCGACGAGGACATCAAGGCCTTCCGCGACCGCTTCAACATCCCGATTCCCGACAGCCAGATTGCCGACCTGCCGTTCTACAGGCCGGCCGACGACACGCCGGAAATGAAGTACCTGCACGAGCGCCGCAAGGCCCTCGGCGGCTACCTGCCGCACCGCCGCACCAAGGCCGACGAAAGCTTCACGGTGCCGTCGCTCGACGTCTTCAAGTCGGTGATGGAGCCCACGGCCGAAGGCCGCGAAATCTCGACCACGCAAGCCTACGTGCGCTTCCTCACGCAGCTGCTGCGTGACAAGGCACTCGGCCCGCGTGTGGTGCCCATCCTGGTGGACGAAGCCCGCACCTTCGGCATGGAAGGGTTGTTCCGCCAGATCGGCATCTACAACCCCGCAGGCCAGCAGTACACCCCGGTCGACAAGGACCAGGTCATGTACTACAAGGAAGACAAGGCCGGCCAGATCCTGCAGGAAGGCATCAACGAGGCCGGCGGCATGTCGAGCTGGATCGCTGCCGCCACGTCGTACAGCACGAACAACCGCATCATGGTGCCGTTCTACGTGTACTACTCGATGTTCGGCTTCCAGCGCATCGGCGACCTGGCCTGGGCGGCCGGCGACATGCAGGCGCGCGGCTTCCTGCTCGGCGGCACCTCGGGGCGCACCACGCTGAACGGCGAAGGCCTGCAGCACGAAGACGGTCACAGCCACATCCTGGCCAACACCATCCCGAACTGCGTGAGCTACGACCCGACCTTCGCGCACGAAGTGGGCGTGATCCTGCACCACGGCCTGAAGCGCATGGTCGAGAGGCAGGACAACGTCTACTACTACCTGACGCTGCTCAACGAGAACTATGCGATGCCCGGTCTCCAGCCCGGCACCGAAGAGCAGATCATCAAGGGCATGTACCTGTCGAAGCAGGGGCCTGCGCTCAAGGCCAAGGCGCCGAGCGTGCAACTGCTGGGCAGCGGCACCATCCTGCGCGAGAGCTTTGCGGCGCAAGAACTGCTCGAGAAGGACTGGGGCGTGTCGGCTTCCGTGTGGAGCTGCCCGAGCTTCAACGAACTGACGCGCGACGGCCAGGACGCCGACCGCTGGAACCTGCTGCATCCAGACCAGACGCCGCGCGTGCCCTTCGTGGCCGAGCAGCTCGCACCCACGACCGGCCCCGTGGTGGCATCGACCGACTACATGAAGGCCTATGCGGAACAGATCCGCCCCTTCATCCCGAAGGGCCGTACCTACAAGGTGCTGGGCACCGACGGCTTCGGCCGCAGCGACTTCCGCAACAAACTGCGCGAGCACTTCGAAATCAACCGCCACTACATCGTGGTGGCCGCGCTCAAGGCGCTGAGCGAAGATGGCACCGTGCCTGTGGCCAAGGTGGTCGAGGCCATCAAGAAGTACGGCATCAATGTCGACAAGGTCAACCCGCTTTACGCTTGAACATCAACAACCAACGAACGAACGGCGCCTCACGGCGGGAGACAAACGATATGGCAGCAGTGGAAGTCAAGGTGCCGGACATCGGCGATTTCGATGAAGTCGCGGTGATCGAGGTGCTGGTGAAGGTGGGCGACACGGTCAAGGCCGAGCAGTCGCTCATCACCGTGGAATCGGACAAGGCGTCGATGGAGATTCCGTCGTCGACGGCCGGCGTGGTCAAGGAAATCAAGGTCGCGGTAGGCGGCAAGGTGAAAGAGGGTTCCGTGGTGCTCGTGCTCGAGGCCGAGGGTGCTGCAGCAGCACCGGCCCCGGCGCCTGCTGCAGCCCCCGCGGTTGCCGCGCCTGCACCGGCTGCTGCGGCGCCCGCGCCGGCGGCCGCACCCGCCGCCTCGGGTCCGATCGAAGTCAAGGTACCTGACATCGGTGATTTCAAGGATGTCGCGGTCATCGAGCTGCTCGTCAAGGTGGGCGACACGGTCGCGGCCGAGCAGTCGCTGATCACGGTGGAGTCGGACAAGGCCTCGATGGAAATTCCATCGTCGGCCGYCGGCGTGCTCAAGGAGCTCAAGGTCAAGGTCGGCGACACGGTCAACATCGGCGACCTGATCGCCGTGCTCGAAGGTGCTGCGGGTGCCACGGCCCCTGCGCCTGCGCAAGCGGTGGCCGCGCCGGCCGCCGCAACCGCCAGCGCACCAGCGCCCGCCGCTTCGCCGGCACCGGTCGCGAGCCCGGCTGCTGCCGCTCCGCACGATCCCACTGCGGCGCCCAGCGCCAAGCTGCCGCACGCCTCGCCCTCGGTGCGCAAGTTCGCCCGCGAACTCGGCGTGCCGCTCGAAGAGGTCAAGGGCTCCGGTCCCAAGGGTCGCATCACGCAGGAAGACATCCAGAGCTTCACCAAGGCCGTGATGAGCGGCCAGGCCAGCACCAAAGCCTCGGCAGCCAAGGCGCCGGCCGGCGGTGGCGCGGACGGCGCGGCACTGGGCCTCATTCCGTGGCCCAAGGTCGACTTCACGAAGTTCGGCACGGTCGAGCGCAAGGACCTGTCGCGCATCAAGAAGCTCAGCGGCGCGAACCTGCACCGCAACTGGGTGATGATTCCGCACGTCACCAACAACGACGAAGCCGACATCACCGAGCTCGAAGCCTTCCGCGTCTCCACCAACAAGGAGAACGAGAAATCGGGCGTGAAGGTCACGATGCTTGCCTTCGTGATCAAGGCGGTGGTTGCGGCGCTGAAGAAGTTTCCCGATTTCAACGCCAGCCTCGACGGCGACCAGCTGGTCTACAAGCAGTACTACAACATCGGCTTCGCGGCCGACACGCCCAACGGGCTCGTGGTGCCTGTGCTCAAGGATGCCGACAAGAAGGGCATCCTGCAGATCAGCGCGGAGATGGGCGAACTCGCCAAGAAGGCGCGCGACGGCAAGCTCGGCTCGGCCGACATGCAGGGCGGCTGCTTCTCGATCAGCTCGCTCGGCGGCATCGGTGGCACGCACTTCACGCCGATCATCAACGCCCCCGAAGTGGCCATCCTCGGCCTCTCCAAGGGCCAGATGAAGCCGGTGTGGGACGGCAAGCAGTTCGTGCCGCGCCTGACGCTGCCGCTGTCGCTGTCGTACGACCACCGCGTGATCGATGGTGCCCTGGCTGCGCGTTTCAACGCCTACCTGGGCCAGGTGCTCGCGGACTATCGCCGAATCCTGCTATGACCACGGTAGTGGCCGTCCGCAAAGGCGGCCAGGTCACGATGGCGGCGGATTCCCTGGTGACTTTCGGCGACACGCGGCTTTCGCATCGCGCCGAGGCGAACCAGAAGATCTTCATGGTCGACGACGCGGCGGGGCAAAGCCTCTTCGCGGTGGCGGGTGCTGCTGCGCACTTCCTGGTGCTGCAGCACGCGCTGGCCGCACAGCCGCGCGAGGCGCTGCTGTTCGGCAGCAAGCACGAGATCTTCCGCACCTTCACGGCGCTGCATCCGGTGCTCAAGGAATCGTTCTTCATGCAGACCAAGGAAGACGAGCACGAGCCCTACGAGTCGAGCCAGTTCACGATGCTGATGGCCAACGCCAGCGGCATCTACGGCATCTACAGCTACCGCGAAGTGTTCGAGTTCAAGCAGTTCTGGGCCATCGGCTCGGGACGCAGCTTTGCGCTCGGCGCCATGCACGCGGCCTATGACATCAAGTCGCGCACGTCGCGCGACGTGGCGGAGGCGGGGATCGCCGCCGCCTGCGAATTCGATCGCAATTCGGCCCCACCGGTCGACGTTCTCACACTCAAACTGAAAGTGTCCAAATGAGCGAACAACAAATCAAGGTGCCCGACATCGGCGACTTCGACGAAGTCGCGGTGATCGAGGTGCTGGTCAACGTCGGAGACACGGTCAAGGCCGAGCAGTCGCTGATCACGGTCGAATCGGACAAGGCCTCGATGGAGATTCCGTCGTCGGCGGCTGGCGTGGTGAAGGCGCTGGCGGTCAAGGTCGGCGACAAGGTCAAGGAGGGCTCGGTCGTGCTGACGCTGGAGGTCGACGGCGCCGCCGCGCCTGCGCCGGCAGCAACTGCACCTGCACCTGCACCCACGGCACCAGCCGCGGCGACGCCTGCGCCCAAGGCAGCCCCGGCACCGGCCGCAGCGCCCGTTGCGTCCACCTACGGCGGCAAGGTCGACGTCGAGTGCGACGTCATCGTGCTCGGCGCCGGCCCCGGCGGCTACTCGGCCGCCTTCCGCGCAGCCGACCTCGGCCTCAAGGTCGTGCTGATCGAACGCTACGCCACGCTCGGCGGCGTGTGCCTGAACGTCGGTTGCATCCCGTCCAAGGCGCTGCTGCATGTCGCGTCCGTCATGGACGAGGTCAAGCACTTCGCCGACCTCGGCGTGAGCTTCGCGGCGCCCACGGTCGACCGCGCCAAGCTGCTCGGCCACAAGAACAAGGTGGTGGGCAAGCTCACCGGTGGCCTCACGGCCATGGCCAAGATGCGCAAGGTGACGGTGCTGCGCGGCGTCGGCAACTTCATCGACCCGTACCACCTCGAAGTCGAGGAAACCTCGGGCACCAGCTGGGACACGACCGGCAAGAAGCAGACCGTCAAGTTCCGCAACGCCATCATCGCGGCCGGCTCGCAGGCCGTGAGCCTGCCGTTCATGCCCAAGGACCCGCGCGTGGTCGATTCCACCGGGGCGCTCGAAATGGGTACGGACCCCAAGCGCATGCTGATCCTGGGCGGCGGCATCATCGGCCTCGAAATGGGCACCGTGTATTCCACCCTCGGCGCACGCCTCGATGTGGTCGAAATGCTCGACGGCCTGATGCAGGGCGCCGACCGCGACCTGGTGAAGGTCTGGCAGAAGATGAACACGCCGCGCTTCGACAACATCATGCTCAAGACCAAGACGGTCGGTGCCGAGGCCACGAAGGAGGGCATCAAGGTCACCTTCGAGGGCGAGCAGGCGCCTTCGGCCCCGCAGGTCTACGACCTGGTGCTGCAGGCCGTGGGCCGCAGCCCGAACGGCAAGAAGATCGGCGCCGAGAAGGCCGGCGTGACGGTGAGCGACCGCGGCTTCATTCCGGTCGACATCCAGATGCGCACCAACGTGCCGCACATCTTCGCCATCGGCGACATCGTGGGCCAGCCCATGCTGGCGCACAAGGCGGTGCACGAGGCGCATGTGGCGGCCGAGGTCATCGCCGGCGAGCAGAAGGGCGACAAGGAGCTCTCCAGCGCCGCCTTCAACGCCCGCGTGATCCCCAGCGTGGCCTACACCGACCCCGAGGTGGCGTGGGTGGGTCTCACGGAAGACCAGGCCAAGGCCGAAGGCATCAAGATCAAGAAGGGCCACTTCCCGTGGACTGCCTCGGGCCGTGCCATCGCCAACGGCCGCGACGAGGGCTTCACCAAGCTGCTGTTCGACGCCGAGACGCACCGCATCCTGGGCGGCGGCATCGTCGGCACGCATGCCGGCGACATGATCGGCGAGATCGCGCTGGCCATCGAAATGGGCGCCGACGAGATCGACATCGGCAAGACCATCCACCCGCACCCGACGCTGGGCGAAAGCATCGGCATGGCGGCGGAAGTGGCGCACGGCACCTGTACCGACCTGCCGCCGACGAAGAAGAGCTGACCGACCGATCGAGCGCCCACAAAAAATCCCGCCGCAGCGGGATTTTTTTCGTCCTGACTCCGGGGTGGATCAGTTGCCGGTGTGGGCCGTGGCCGCAGCGGCCTTGATCTCTTCGGTCGGTGCACCGCCGAGCACGCGGCGTGCGCCATCGAAGCGGCGCTGCCAGTAGCTGCCGTTCATGTCTTCCACGCGAACCTGGGCGCCGGAGCGGGGCGAGTGGATGAACTTGCCTTCGCCGACATAGATGCCGACATGGCTGAAGGCGCGGCGCATGGTGTTGAAGAACACGAGGTCGCCCGGCTTGAGCTGGCTGCGGTCGATCTTCTCGGTGGCGGCGGCCTGCTCTTCGGCGCGGCGCGGGAGCATGTGGCCCACGGTCTGGTTGTACATGGCACGGACGAAGCCGCTGCAATCGAAGCCGGAATCTGCCGAATTGCCGCCGCGGCGGTAGGGAACACCGAGGAAGCCGATGGCGGTGACCACCAGGTCGGAGGTTCGCTCGGTGACTGTTTGACGGACCTGCCTGAGTTGCCCGATCAGACCCTTGTCTGCGAGCAAGCCGGCCAGTTCGTCATCGGTTCGGTCCTGTTGGGGGGCTGCCTGGACGGCGACGGCAAACAGGAGGGACGCGGGTAGGACGAAAAAACGCATGGCGCGTAGGATATTGATGACGCGCGGTTATGTCAATTTAAACTGAATTAGCGAATGTATCTGCAACCCATTGATTCAGTTGGTATTTTTCGATTCGGCCGAAGAAAAAATGTAACGGTCGATCTTTATGGCCCATAAGCGGTTGGCCGTGAATGGGCCTTTGCGACTCGGGTGAACTGGCGGGCAGTCTGAATTCTGTCGCTATTTCTCGCCAAGATTGCTGCAACTCCACGGAAAAGATATGAACTTGCAGATTCAAGCGATTTTTCGCTTCTCATTTCGAGTTGCCGTCGTTGCTGGCCTGGGATTTTGTGGTGCCGCCATGGCGCAGATACGTCCGGAAACCATTGCGTCAGGCCTCGAGAACCCCTGGGGCGTGAGCTTTTTGCCGGGCGGCCGCTTCGTGGTCACCGAGCGACCCGGACGCCTGCGGGTGGTCGGCGCGGACGGCAAGATCGGTGCGCCCGTCGCGGGCTTGCCCGCCATCGCAGCAGGAGGTCAGGGCGGTTTGCTCGACGTGCTGGCCGATTCCGGTTTCGAAAAGAACCGCACCCTGTACTTCTGTTTTTCCGAGCCCGAGGCTGGCGGTTCCGCCAACGGCACCGCACTGGCCAGCACGCAGCTGTCGGCCGACGGTGCACGGCTCGAGAACCTGAAGATCATCTTCAGCCAGAAACCCAAGGTGGCGAGCCGCGCGCATTTCGGCTGCCGCATCGTCGAAGCGCGCGACGGCACGCTGTTTCTCACGCTGGGCGACCGCTTCAGCCGCAAGGAAGATGCGCAGAAGCTCGACAACCACCTGGGCAAGGTGGTGCGCATCGCCAAGGACGGCTCGGTGCCCACGGACAACCCCTTCGTCGGCAAGGCAGGTGCGTTGCCCGAGATCTGGAGCTACGGCCATCGCAACGGGCAGGGGGCGGCGCTCGCGCCCGATGGCCGCTTCTGGATGACCGAACACGGCCCGCAGGGCGGTGACGAAATCAACATCCCGCAGGCCGGCCGCAACCACGGCTGGCCGGTGATCACCTACGGCGAGAACTACGGCGGCGGCAAGATCGGCGACGGCCTCACTGCAAAGGACGGCATGGAGCAGCCGCTGCATTACTGGGTGCCGTCGATTGCGCCGTCGGGCATGGCTTTTCTGACGAGCGACCGCTATGGGGCGGGCTGGAAGGGCAATCTGTTCGTGGGCTCGCTGAAGTTCGGCTACCTCGACCGCATCGAACTGAAGGACGGCAAGGTGGTCGCCGAGCACAGGCTGCTGGCCGACGGCCGGGCTCGCATCCGCGATGTGAAGCAGGGGCCGGACGGTCTGCTCTATGTGCTGACCGACGAATCCGATGGCAAGCTGCTGCGCCTGCGGCCGAACTGAGGCAGTGTCTCAGCCGGGGCAGCCCGGCAGCGGCAGGGTCGGCAGCATGCGGCGCCAGAGCCGTGTCCACTCGGGCCAGTCGTGGCCGCCTTCGGTCGTGAAGACGCGGCCTGCGGGCAGTGCGGCAGCCAGCAGCCGGTGGCTGAAGGCAAAGCGGTCGTCGACGCCGTAACCGAGATAAAGCGGCGGCCGCGGGCCGAATGTGGTGGTGGTGCCGACGTAGCCGCGCAGCCATTGCCAGAGTTGCGTTTCGTTCGGTGTGCGCGGGTCGCTGCCGGGCGGATCGCTCAGTGGGCCGGTCCAGCGGGCCAGGCCGCCGGCATTGGCGATGTCGGTGCCGAGCGCGCGTTCTCCGAGGTAGGGCGCGAGGGTGACGAGGCCTGCGAGTTCGCCGGGGTGGGTCTGCGCGTAGAGCAATCCGCCGAAACCGCCGACCGAGATGCCGACGATCCAGATCGTCTTGTAGCCCTTGCTGCGCGCCGGTGTCATCACGTCCTGGCTCAGGCGGTCGAGGATGGTCTTGTCGTTGTAGTAGCCGAGATGCGCATCGACCCGCATCACGTCCACCGCGAGCCGGTTTTCGCTGAGCGCATTGACGAAGCCTTCGCGCACGAACTCCTCGGGGTGCGAGTGCGCGCCGGGCAGCATCACGATCAACGTGTCGGCGTTCGGTGTGCAGGCGCTCTTTTCGAGCGTGCTGCTCAGCGGCGCCTTGGCTGCGCGCAAGCCGCCGCAGCCCGTGGCCAGCAGTGCTGCGCAAAAACCCAGAACAGCGAAATGGTGCCGTGTCGAAGAGATCCGCATCCGCCGGAGTCTAGGCGCGCAGCATGTTCAGGCGGGCGCCCCGATCTTTTCGGTGGTACGGTTCAGCCCAACTCAACCGATACCTGAAAGAAACTGTTCATGCTGCTCGATGCCTCGCAATCCCAACTCGTTCTGGTCGACTACCAGGTGCGACTGATGCCTGCGATCTTCGAGAGTGAAGCGGTCGCACAGAACGCCGTGCGGCTCGGCAAGATGGCGCGGCTGCTCCAGGTGCCGGTGTGGGGCACCGAGCACAACCCCTCCAAGCTGGGCGAAAACGTGCCCGACATCCGCGCGCTGTGCCAGCGCACCCTCTCCAAGATGCACTTCAGCGGCATGGAGGAAGGCCTGGGCGAATGGCTGCGCGCGCCGGCCAAGGCGCCGCAGGGCAATGCCCGCAGCCTGCCCAAGCACCTGCAGAAGCCGGCCGCCGCGGCCGAGGAGCGCAACGCTATCGTGGTCGCCGGCTGCGAAGCCCACGTCTGCCTGCTGCAGACCGCGCTCGACCTGCTGGAAGACGAGTTCGAAGTCTGGGTCGTCACCGACGCCTGCAGCTCGCGCACCGAGCGCAACCGCGACGCCGCCTTCGACCGGCTGGCCGGCGCTGGTGCCGAACTCGTCACGACCGAGATGGTCGGCTTCGAGTGGGTGCGCACGGCAGAGCACCCCGCATTCGCCGAATTGCTGGCGCTGGTCCGATAGCCGGATTGCGGCCGATGGCAGGGCTGGGCCGGATTGTTCCGGTCGTCAGCCTGCTGCAAGATCGGTCTCCATAATTATGAATTCAGTTTTGGCGCTGCCGCCAGGACCGGACGAATAACAGGAGACACACCCAGATGAGCCGCTACGAAGAGTTCTATCGCCAGTCCGTCGACGCGCCCGAGGCCTTCTGGGCCGAGCAGGCAAGGCTGATCGACTGGCAGACCCCCGCGCAACAGATCCTCGACGACAGCCAGCCGCCCTTTGCGCGCTGGTTCGTGGGCGGCACCACCAACTTGTGCCACAACGCCCTCGATCGGCATCTGGCCACGCGCGGCGACCAGCCGGCGCTGATYTTCGTCTCCACCGAAACCGGCGTCGAGAAAAGCTACAGCTTCGAGGCGCTGCACGCCGAGGTGCAGCGCACGGCCGCCAGCCTGATCGAACTCGGGGTAGGGAAGGGCGAYCGCGTGCTGATCTACATGCCSATGATYCCSGAGGCSGCSTTCGCGATGCTGGCCTGCGCGCGCATCGGCGCGATCCACTGCGTGGTGTTCGGCGGATTCGCCAGCGGTTCGCTGGCCACCCGGATCGAGGACGCGGAGCCCAAGGTCATCGTGAGTGCCGACGCCGGCTCGCGCGGCGGCAAGGTGATTGCGTACAAGCCGCTGCTCGACGAGGCGATCCGGCTGTCGAAGTACAAACCCGAGGCCGTGCTGCTCACCGACCGCGGCCTTGCGCCCATGGGCCTGACGGCCGGCCGCGATCACCTGGCCGGCGAACTCAGGCTGAAGCACCTCAAGGCCGAAGTGCCCTGCACGTGGCTGGCCTCTACCGACATCAGCTACACCATCTACACGAGCGGCACCACCGGCAAGCCCAAGGGCGTGCAGCGCGACGTCGGCGGCTATGCGGTGGCGCTGGCCGCGAGCATGAAGCACATCTTCGACGGCCGCCCCGGTGAAACCTACTTCTCGACCAGCGACATCGGCTGGGTGGTGGGCCACAGCTACATCGTCTACGGCCCGTTGATCGCCGGCATGGCGACGATCATGTACGAAGGCCTGCCCACCCAGGGCATCGACAAGCAGCCCGATGGCGGCATCTGGTGGCGCCTCGTCGAGAAGTACAAGGTGACGGTGATGTTCAGCGCGCCCACTGCGGTGCGCGTGCTCAAGAAGCAGGACCCGTCGCTGCTCAGGAAGTACGACCTCTCGAGCCTGCGCGCGCTGTTCCTGGCGGGCGAACCGCTCGACGAGCCCACTGCGCGCTGGATCAGCGAGGGATTGGGCGTGCCGATCATCGACAACTACTGGCAGACCGAATCGGGCTGGCCGATGATCACCATCGCCAATGGCGTCGAGGCCAGGCCCAGTAAGTTCGGCAGCCCGGGCATCCCGATGTACGGCTACCGCATCAAGATCCTGCACGAATCGACTGGCGAAGAACTGACGGCCCCGAATGAAAAGGGCGTCGTCGTGGTCGAGGGGCCGACCCCGCCCGGCTTCATGCAGACCGTGTGGAAGGACGACGCGCGCTTCGTCAACACCTACTGGAAGAGCGTGCCCGGCAAGATGGTCTATTCGACCTTCGACTGGGGCATCCGCGACGAGGATGGCTACTTCTACATCCTGGGCCGCACCGACGACGTGATCAACGTGGCGGGTCACCGCCTCGGCACGCGCGAGATCGAGGAGAGCATCTCGCGCCACGCCCACGTGGCCGAGGTCGCGGTGGTCGGCGTGGCCGACGCGCTCAAGGGGCAGGTGGCCATGGCTTTCGTCGTTTCCAAGGACGGCCGCGCCGTGACCGATGCCGACGCGGCGCTGAAGCTCGAGGGCGAGATCATGAAGTTGGTGGCCGACCAGCTCGGCGCCCTGGCGCGGCCCGCCCGGGTGCGCTTCGTGAGCGGCCTGCCCAAGACCCGCAGCGRCAAGCTGCTGCGGCGCGCCATCCAGGCCGTGTGCGAGCAGCGCGATCCGGGCGACCTGACCACCATCGACGACCCCGCCACGCTGCAGCAGATCAAGCAATTGCTTTCTTCGTCCTGAGTGAGCGTTGCAGGCCTTGCGAAGCCGCGTCGAACCGTCATATGGTTGACGTGGCACAATGCCAAGGTACTCAGGCCCTTCCCCAGCCACAGTCGCATCCGCCAATCGGTTCAGCCGTGTCGCGGAAGGTTTCTTAACCAGCTAGTGCTTCCTTCAGGGAAGCGAAGGTCAGCGGATCATGAGCGATTCCTCTACGCCTACGGCGTATACCGCCTATCAAGGCAACACCTACCTCTTCGGCGGCAATGCGCCCTATGTCGAAGAGATGTACGAAAACTACCTCTCCAACCCCGGCAGCGTGCCTGACAACTGGCGTTCGTATTTCGACGCCCTGCAGAACGTTCCCGCGGCTGACGGTACCAACACCCGCGATGTCCCGCACCTGCCGGTCATCAACGCCTTCGCCGAGCGCGCGAAGCAGGGCACGACCAAGGTCGTCCAGGCCAGCGGCGCCGATTCCGAACTCGGCCGCAAGCGCACTTCCGTCCAGCAGCTGATCGCCGCCTACCGCAATGTCGGCGCCCGCTGGGCCGACCTCGACCCGCTCAAGCGCGCCGAGCGTCCCGCCATTCCGGAACTCGAACCCTCGTTCTACGGCTTCACCGATGCCGACCTCGAGACGGTGTTCAACACCAGCAACACCTTCTTCGGCAAGGAGACCATGTCGCTGCGCGACCTGCTCAACGCCTTGCGCGAAACGTACTGCGGCACGATGGGCGCCGAGTACATGTACACCACCGACCAGAACCACAAGCGCTGGTGGCAGCAGCGGCTCGAAAGCGCCCGCACCAACCCGCAGCTGAATGCGGACCAGAAGAAGCATGTGCTGAACCGCCTGACCGCGGCCGAAGGCCTCGAGCGCTTCCTGCACACCAAGTACGTCGGCCAGAAGCGCTTCTCGCTCGAAGGCGGCGAAAGCTTCATCGTCGCGATGGATGAGCTGATCACCCAGGCCGGCACCAAGGGCGTGCAGGAAATCGTGATCGGCATGGCCCACCGCGGCCGCCTCAACGTGCTGGTCAATTCGCTCGGCAAGATGCCGGCCGACCTGTTCGCCGAGTTCGACCACACCGCTCCCGAAGAGCTGCCGAGCGGCGACGTCAAGTACCACCAGGGCTTCAGCTCGGACGTGACCACGCCCGGCGGCCCGGTGCACCTGAGCCTCGCGTTCAACCCCTCGCACCTTGAAATCGTGAACCCCGTGGTCGAAGGCTCGGTGCGCGCCCGCATGGACCGCCGCGGCGACCCGCTGGGCAAGCAGGTGCTGCCCGTGATCGTGCACGGCGACGCCGCCTTCGCCGGCCAGGGTGTCGTGATGGAAACGCTGGCACTCGCCGAAACCCGTGGCTATTCCACTGGCGGCACGGTGCACATCGTCATCAACAACCAGATCGGCTTCACCACCAGCGACCCGCGCGACAGCCGCTCGACGCTGTACTGCACCGACATCGTCAAGATGGTCGATGCGCCGGTGCTGCACGTGAACGGCGACGACCCCGAAGCCGTGGTGCTCGCCACCCAGCTCGCGCTGGACTTCCGCATGGAATTCCAGAAGGACGTGGTCGTCGACATCATCTGCTTCCGCAAGTTGGGCCACAACGAGCAGGACACGCCCTCGCTCACCCAGCCGCTCATGTACAAGAAGATCGCCCAGCACCCCGGCACGCGCAAGCTGTACGCCGACAAGCTGGCCACTCAAGGCCTGGGCGACACGCTCGGCGACGACATGGTCAAGGCGCAGCGCGCCGCCTTCGACGAAGGCAAGAACACGCTCGACCCGGTGCTCACCAACTTCAAGAGCAAGTACGCCGTCGACTGGAGTCCGTACCTCAACAAGAAGTGGACCGACGCCGGCGACACCGCCATTCCGTCCACCGAATGGAAGCGCCTGGCCGAGAAGATCACCACGGCGCCTGCCGGCTTCACGGTGCACCCGCTCGTGAAGAAGGTACTGGACGACCGTGCCGCCATGGGCCGCGGCGACGTGAACGTCGACTGGGGCATGGGCGAACACATGGCCTACGCCTCGCTGGTGGCCAGCGGCTACCCGGTTCGCCTATCGGGCGAGGACAGCGGCCGTGGCACGTTCACGCACCGCCACGCCGTGCTGCATGACCAGAACCGCGAGAAGTTCGACGAGGGCACCTACACCCCGCTGCAGAACGTCGCCGAGAACCAGGCACCGTTCGTCGTCATCGACTCGATCCTGTCGGAAGAAGCCGTGCTCGCGTTCGAATACGGCTATGCCTCGAACGACCCGAACACGCTCGTGATCTGGGAAGCCCAGTTCGGCGACTTCGTGAACGGTGCGCAAGTGGTGATCGACCAGTTCATCGCCTCGGGCGAAGTGAAGTGGGGCCGCGTCAACGGCCTGACCATGATGCTGCCGCACGGCTACGAAGGCCAGGGCCCCGAGCACAGCTCGGCGCGCCTCGAGCGCTTCATGCAGCTGAGCGCCGACACCAACATGCAGGTGGTGCAGCCGACCACGGCCAGCCAGATCTTCCATGTGCTGCGCCGCCAGATGGTGCGCAATCTGCGCAAGCCGCTGATCATCATGACGCCGAAGTCGCTGCTTCGGAACAAGGACGCGACCTCGCCGCTGTCCGAGTTCACCAAGGGCAGCTTCCAGACGGTCATCCCCGACAGCAAGGGCCTGAAGGCCGAGAAGGTCAAGCGCCTGATCGCCTGCTCGGGCAAGGTCTACTACGACCTGGCCAAGAAGCGCGAAGAGAAGGGCGACGAAGACGTGGCGATCATCCGCGTCGAGCAGCTCTATCCGTTCCCGCACAAGGCTTTTGCTGCCGAGATCAAGAGGTACCCGAACCTCGCCGACGTGGTCTGGTGCCAGGACGAACCGCAGAACCAGGGCGCCTGGTTCTTCGTGCAGCACTACATCCACGAAAACATGCAGGAAGGCCAGAAGCTCGGCTACTCCGGCCGTGCCGCTTCGGCATCGCCCGCAGTCGGCTACTCGCACCTGCACCAGGAACAGCAGAAGGCGCTCGTCGATGGCGCATTTGGCAAGCTCAAGGGCTTCGTGCTGACCAAGTAAAGCAATCTCTTTTCACACGAACACCCTGAAGAAAAAAGCGGAGCAAACTCCAAATGTCTATCGTAGAAGTCAAAGTCCCCCAGCTTTCCGAATCCGTGGCCGAGGCCACCATGCTCACCTGGAAGAAGAAGGCCGGCGAAGCCGTCGCCATCGATGAAATCCTGATCGAGATCGAGACCGACAAGGTCGTCCTGGAAGTGCCCGCGCCCTCGGCCGGCGTGCTGGCCGAGATCGTGCAGCCCGACGGCGCCACCGTGGTGGCCGATCAGCTGATCGCGAAGATCGACACCGAAGGCAAGGGCGCAGCCGCTGCGCCTGCTGCTGCAGCAGCACCCGCTGCCGCGCCGGCCGCAGCAGCGCCTGCCCCGGCGGCCGCTGCCGCCGCCACCGGCGGTTCGAAGTCCGACGTTGCCATGCCCGCCGCTGCCAAGCTGCTGGCCGACAACAACCTCAAGACCAGCGATGTCGCCGGCACCGGCAAGGACGGCCGCGTCACCAAGGGCGACGTGCTCGGCGCGGTGGCTGCTGGCGCCAAGCCCGCGGCCACCGTGGCCGCACCGGCCGCCAAGCCCGCGCTGCCGCAAGTCGCGGCACCCGGCGGCACGCCGGACCTGGGCGAACGCCCCGAACAGCGCGTGCCGATGAGCCGCCTGCGCGCCCGCATCGCCGAGCGCCTGCTGCAATCGCAATCGACCAACGCCATCCTGACGACCTTCAACGAAGTCAACATGGCGCCTGTCATGGAACTGCGCAAGCGCTTCCAGGACAGCTTCACCAAGGAACACGGCGTGAAGCTCGGCTTCATGAGCTTCTTCGTGAAGGCTGCGGTGCATGCGCTCAAGAAGTACCCGGTGATCAACGCCTCGGTCGACGGCAACGACATCCTGTACCACGGCTACTTCGACATCGGCATCGCCGTTGGTTCGCCGCGCGGCCTGGTCGTGCCGATCCTGCGCAACGCTGACCAGATGAGCTTTGCCGACATCGAGAAGAAGATCGCCGAGTACGGCAAGAAGGCGCAAGACGGCAAGCTCGGCATCGAAGAGATGACCGGCGGCACGTTCTCCATCTCCAACGGCGGCACCTTCGGCTCGATGCTCTCGACCCCGATCATCAACCCGCCCCAGTCCGCGATCCTCGGCGTGCACGCCACCAAGGACCGCGCCGTGGTCGAGAACGGCCAGATCGTCATCCGCCCGATGAACTACCTCGCCATGAGCTACGACCACCGCATCATCGACGGCCGCGAAGCCGTGCTGGGCCTGGTGGCCATGAAGGAAGCCCTCGAAGACCCGTCGCGCCTGCTGTTCGACATCTGAGGAGAAAGAATCAGATGGCAAACAAACAATTCGACGTCATCGTCATCGGCGGCGGCCCCGGCGGCTACATCGCCGCCATCCGCGCCGCGCAACTCGGCTTCAACGTCGCCTGCATCGACGAGTGGAAGAACGGCAAGGGCGGCCCCGCACCGGGCGGCACCTGCACCAACGTCGGCTGCATCCCCTCGAAGGCGCTGCTGCAGTCGTCGGAGCATTTCGACCAGGCCGGCCATCACTTCGCCGACCATGGCATCAAGGTCGAAGGCCTGGGCCTCGACCTCGACAAGATGCTGGCTCGCAAGGACCAGGTCGTGAAGCAGAACAACGACGGCATCCTTTACCTGTTCAAGAAGAACAAGATCACCTTCTTCCATGGCCGCGCATCGTTCGTGAAGACCGACGAGACCGGCTATGAGATCAAGGTGGCGGGCGCGGCCGAAGAATCGATCAGCGGCAAGCACGTCATCGTGGCCACGGGCTCCAATGCCCGCGCGCTGCCGGGTGCGCCGTTCGACGAGGAGAACATCCTCTCCAACGACGGCGCGCTGCGCATCGGCGCCGTGCCGAAGAAGCTGGGGCTGATCGGTTCGGGCGTCATCGGCCTCGAAATGGGCTCGGTGTGGCGTCGCCTCGGTGCCGAAGTCACGGTGCTCGAAGCGCTGCCGACCTTCCTCGGCGCGGTCGACGAGCAGATCGCCAAGGAAGCCAAGAAGGCTTTCGACAAGCAGAAGCTCAAGATCGAACTCGGCGTCAAGGTCGGTGAGATCAAGTCGTCGAAGAAGGGCGTGAGCGTTGCCTGGACCAATGCCAAGGGCGAAGCGCAGACGCTGGACGTCGACAAGCTGATCGTTTCGATCGGTCGCGTGCCCAACACCATCGGACTGAACGTGGAGGCCGTGGGCCTCAAGCTCGACGAGCGTGGTGCCATCGCGGTCGACGACGACTGCAAGACCAGCCTGCCCAACGTCTGGGCCATCGGCGACGTGGTGCGCGGCCCGATGCTCGCGCACAAGGCCGAGGAAGAGGGCGTTGCCGTGGCGGAACGCATTGCGGGCCAGCACGGTCACGTCAACTTCAATACCGTGCCGTGGGTGATCTACACCAACCCCGAGATCGCGTGGGTCGGCCAGACCGAGCAGCAGCTCAAGGCTTCGGGCCGTGCCTACAAGGCCGGCACCTTCCCGTTCCTTGCGAACGGCCGCGCACGCGCGCTGGGCGACACGACCGGCATGGTCAAGTTCCTGGCCGACGCGGCGACCGACGAGATCCTCGGCGTGCACATCGTGGGCCCGCAGGCCAGCGAGCTGATCTCCGAAGCCGTCGTGGCGATGGAGTTCAAGGCGAGCGCCGAAGACATCGCGCGCATCTGCCACGCGCACCCGTCGCTGTCGGAAGCCACGAAGGAAGCCGCGCTGGCCGTGGACAAGCGCACGTTGAACTTCTGATCCTTTGACCAGCGTCAAACAGGCCTACGAGGCGGAACTCGCCGTGCGCGGGTTCCGAAGCGATCCCGCGCAACTGCGCGCCGTGGAGGCACTGGATCGCTGTGCGAGCGAATGGGCCGACTACAAGGCCCAGCGTTCGAATGCGCTGAAGAAGTTCATCAACCGGCCCGAGCTGCCGCGTGGCGTCTACATGTACGGTGGCGTCGGGCGGGGCAAGAGCTTCCTGATGGACCTTTTTTTCAACGCCGTGCCGCTGCGGCGCAAGACGCGCCTGCACTTTCACGAGTTCATGCGCGAGGTGCACCGCGAGTTGCGCGAGCTGCAAGGCACGGTGAATCCGCTCGACGAACTGGGTCTGCGGATATCCAAGCGCTACAAGCTGATCTGCTTCGACGAGTTCCACGTGGCGGACATTACCGACGCGATGATTCTTCATCGGCTCCTGGTGTCGCTGTTCGAAAACGGCGTCGGCTTTGTCACCACCTCCAATTTCAAGCCCGACGACCTGTATCCCGGCGGGCTGCACCGCGACCGCATCCTGCCCGCGATCGCGCTGCTGAACGAGAAACTCGAAGTGCTCAGCGTGGACAACGGCACCGACTACCGGCGCCGCACGCTCGAGCAATTGCGCATGTACCTCACGCCGAACGATGCGGCGGCCGAGAAGGAGATGCGCAAGGCCTTCGACAAGCTGGCCGAGACGGCCGACGAAAACCCGATCCTGCACATCGAGGCGCGCGAGATCCGCGCGCGGCGCAAGGCAGGCGGCGTGGTCTGGTTCGACTTCAAGACGCTCTGCGGCGGACCGCGCTCGCAGAACGACTATCTCGAGATCGCGAGCCAGTTCCATACCGTGCTGCTGTCCGACGTGCCGCACATGCCGGTGCGCATGGCGTCCGAAGCACGCCGTTTCACCTGGCTGGTCGACGTCTTGTACGACCGGCGCGTGAAGCTCATCATGTCGGCCGAGGTTCCGCCCGAGGCGTTGTACACCGAGGGGCCGCTGGCGCACGAGTTTCCGCGCACGGTCTCCCGGCTCACCGAAATGCAGTCGAGCGAGTTCCTCTCCCTGGAACGCCGCATCGTCGATACCCGACTCACATGAAAAAAATCGCCCTTGTCCTGCTGATGACGTTGGCCAGCCTTCCGCTCTGGGCGCAGTCGAACGCCGCGGCCGGCAACGCCAACCTCGAAGCCGAGCGCAGCAGGCTTTCTGCCGAGCGCGAGGCCATCGAGACGCGCTTCGCCCAGGAGCGGGCGGTTTGCTACAAGAAGTTCGCGGTCGAGGACTGTCTGCGCGCGAGCCGGAGCCGGCGGCGCGTGGAGATCGACAACATCAAGCGCCAGGAAACCGCGATCAACGACATCCAGCGCCAGCGCAGCGGTGCCGCGGAGCTCCAGAAACTCGACCAGAAGGCGGCGACGCAGCGCCCGCAGGACACGCGCGAAAAGCAGGAGCAGTCGCAGCAGGGCCAGAAGGATCGCGAGCAGCGCGCGGCCGACCATGCGGCCAGCCGGGCTTCCACCGCGGCAGAGGCCGCCGAGCGTCAGCGCCAGTTCGACGACAAGCAGAAGGCGCACGTCGACGAGCAGGCCAAGGCTGCGCAGCGCCGTGCGGAGGCGCCGGCCGCCGCCGAGCGCTTCGCGGACAAGCAGAAAAAGGCCGAAGAGCACAGGGCGAGCCGCGAGCGGCAGAACGCCAACCGCAGCAAGCCGCGCGGAGCCCCTCTGCCGCCGGCCCCGCCCGCATCGTCACCCGCGCCCTGAGGCCGGGGCGATCAGGCTGCCGCTGCGGCTGTCGCTGGCAACGGGTCGAATTTCAGCACGGCAATCGAGATGTTGTCGCCTGTGCCGCGGGCCCGGCGACGGGCTTCTGCCACCAGGATTTCGACCGCGTCGCGCGGCGGCTGTGCGTACAGCACGCTCGCCAGCTCCTCGGGACTGAAGTAATGCCAGAGCCCGTCGCTGCACGCCATCAGCAGGTCGCCCGTTTGCATCTTGGGGATGTAGTGCGGGTCGATCGGCGGCGGCGTCGTTGCCATGCCCAGGCAGCCGAGCAGGATGTTGCCCTGCGGATGCACATTGGCCTCGGCCTCGCTGATCTGGCCTCGGTCGACCAGCGCCTGCACGTACGAATGGTCGCGCGTGCGCTTGATCAGTTGCCCGTCGTGAAAGTGATAGATGCGCGAGTCGCCGGCATGAATCCAGGCGCAGCCGCCCTTGGGGTTCATCAGGAAGGCCGCCAGCGTGCTGTGCGGCTCCTGCTCGCTCGACAATGCCGTGAGCTTGATCACCGTGTGCGCGTCGTCCAGGAGCTGCCGCAGGACGGCCTCGGGGTCGTCGCGGTCGGGGTGGTAGCGGGTGAAGAGCTGGCGTGCCGTCATCAGCACCTGGTCGGATGCCTTGCGGCCGCCGCTGCGCCCGCCCATGCCGTCGGCAATGACGCCCAGCACGCAGCCCGGCGCGCGCGGATGGCTCATCATCAACACCTGGTCCTGTTGATAGGGACGGTCTCCTTTGTGGAGTCCGGTGGCGGCGGCAAGTCGAAAGCCTTGGGTCATGAGCACATGTGCGCCAAAGGCGCGCTTCCTGTCTTCTCGTAAATTCGTATCAGGACGTATTATCGAATGAACATGCGTCACGCAAACCCTGCGTTCGCACCCCCACCGTTGGACTCTAATCTCCACTCCCTTTCCCGCCAGCTGATCGAACTGCGTATCGAGCATGCAGATCTGGACGCCACCATCGACCGGCTGGCCGAGGCCTCGCCGCAAGACGAGCTTCTGCTGCGACGCCTGAAGAAGCGCCGCCTCGCCTTGCGCGACCAGATCACGCGCCTCGAAAACATGCTCGACCCGAGAGAGCCCGCGTGACGGAGACGCTCGAGAACAAGGTGCGCGACGCTTTCGCGCAGGACGGCGTGCTCTCGCGTGCGGCCGATCAGTTCCGGGAGCGCTCGGGCCAGACCGACATGGCAATGGCGGTGGCCCGCACCATCGACCAGGGCGGCGTGCTGGTGGTCGAGGCCGGCACCGGCGTGGGCAAGACCTTTTCGTACCTCGTGCCGGCCTTGCTGAGCGGCGAGCGCGTGCTGCTGTCGACCGCCACCAAGACCCTGCAGGATCAACTGTTCGGCCGCGACCTGCCGCGGCTGGTCGAGGCCTTCGGGCTGCCGGTGCGCACGGCGCTGCTCAAGGGGCGGGGCAGCTACCTGTGCCTGCACCGGCTCGACATGGCGCGCCACGACGCTTCGCTGCCGGAGCGCGGCAGCCTGCGGACGCTCGCCAAGATCGAGCAATGGTCGAAGGCCACGCGCACCGGCGACCTGGCCGAGCTGCCGGGGCTCGACGAGCGTTCTCCGCTGATTCCGCTGATCACATCGACGCGCGAAAACTGCCTGGGTGCGCAGTGCCCGCAGTTCAAGCCCTGCCACGTCAACCTCGCCCGGCGCGAGGCGCTGGCCGCCGACATCGTGGTCATCAACCACCACCTGTTCTTTGCCGATCTCGCGGTGCGCGAAACCGGCATGGCGGAGCTGCTGCCGACCGTGAGCGTGGTGGTGTTCGACGAGGCGCATCAGCTCAACGAAACCGGCGTCCAGTTTCTGGGCGCGCAGCTCGGCAGCGGCCAGGCGCTCGACTTCGCGCGCGATCTGCTGGGGGCCGGCCTGCAACATGCGCGCGGGCTGGTCGATTGGCAGCAACTGGTGGCGGCGGTCGAGCGGGCCGCGCGCGAGTTGCGGCTCGTGGTCGGCAAGCAGTGGCCCGGCGCCAAACTGCGCTGGCTGGGGCAGTCGCCGGAGGGGGTCGACCCCGGTGCCTGGCAGGGTGCGCTCGAGGATCTGCAGCACTCGTTCGAGATGGCGGCCGAGGGGCTCGACACGGTCAGCGAGATTTCGCCCGACTTCGTGCGCCTGCACGAGCGGGCACAGCAGCTCGCCAAGCGGGCGGCACGCTTCGCGCTGCCCTGCGAAGTCGATTCGGTGCGCTGGGTGGATGTGGGCTCGCAGCTGCGGCTGATCGAGTCGCCGCTCGACATTGCCGACGCCATGCGCAAGCGCGTGCTCAAGATCAGCGAGCCTGCCGACGGCGATGAGGATGAGGAAGGCGAAGGGGCCGTGCCGCAGGAGAGCAGCCGCCGCGCCTGGGTTTTCACCTCCGCCACGCTGGGCGACGAACCGACCCTGCGCTGGTTCACCGAACCTTGTGGCCTTCGCGATGCCGAGGTGCTGCGCGTCCAGAGCCCGTTCGACTACGCGTCGCAGGCCGCGCTCTATGTGCCACGTGTCTTTCCGAAGCCCAACGACGCCTCGCACAGCCTGAAGGTGGCGCAGCTGGCCGCGCGCGGCGCCACCGAACTCGGCGGGCGCACGCTGGTGCTGACGACCACGCTGCGCGCGCTGCGCACCATCGGCGACGCGATGAAGCAGCAGTTCGAACTGCTCGAGGCGGAGGTGCGGCCCGAGGTACTGGTTCAGGGCGAACTGCCCAAGCGCGTGCTCATGGACCGCTTTCGCGAAGGTGCGAGTGCGGGACGCGCAGGCTGCGTGCTGGTGGCGTCGGCATCGTTCTGGGAGGGCTTCGATGCACCGGGCGATGCCTTGCAGCTGGTGGTGATCGACAAGCTGCCGTTTCCACCGCCCAACGACCCGCTGGTCGAGGCCCGATCACAGCGTCTGGAAGCGCAGGGACGCAGCTC
Organism: Variovorax sp. P4_B10; assembly: GCF_056402375.1. Lineage (NCBI taxonomy): Bacteria > Pseudomonadati > Pseudomonadota > Betaproteobacteria > Burkholderiales > Comamonadaceae > Variovorax > Variovorax sp. P4_B10. Next base: position 68,028 of record NZ_JBFUHN010000001.1, read on the forward strand.
GTTCAGCGACTATTCGTTGCCCGAGGCGGCCGTCGCACTCAAGCAGGGAGCAGGGCGCTTGATTCGCCGCGAAACCGACAGCGGCGTGCTGGCGATTTGCGACACCCGGCTGGTTGCGATGGGCTATGGCCGCCGGCTGCTGGCGGCACTGCCGCCGATGCGGCGGCTCGAAAGCGAATCGGATTTCGAGAGCGCCATCGACGCCCTCAAGAATCCGTACTAGCGCTTTACCAGACCTTCCACCAGGGGTCGTCCTTGCCCCGGAAGCCGTTCGCCAGATACGAGCTCTGCGGGTAGTTGGTGGTCAGCACGCGCTGGGCGTCGTCGCGCAGTTCCTTCATGCCGAGGGCATCGTACGACTTCACCATGATGTACAGGGCTTCTTCGAGTGCCGGCACTTCGCGGTAGTCGGACAGCGCGATCTGCGCCCGGTTGATGGCCGCCAGGTAGGCGCCGCGCGAGTAGTAGTAGCGCGCCACGTGAACCTCGTACTGGGCGAGCGAGTTCACGATGTAGTTCATGCGCTGGCGCGCGTCGGGCGCATAGCGCGACTCGGGGAAGCGCGTGACGAGGTCCCTGAAGGACTCGAACGACTCCTTGGCGGCCTTCTGGTCGCGCTCGGACAGGTCCTGGCGCGTCAGGAACGCAAACATGCCGAGATCGTCGTTGAAGTTGATCACGCCCTTGAGGTAGAGCGCATAGTCGAGCGCCGGGCTGGCCGGGTGCAACTTCATGAACCGGTCGATCGTGGCGATGGCATTGGCTTTTTCGCCGGCCTTGTACTGGGCGTAGGCCTTTTCGAGCTGGGCTTGCTGTGCCAGCGGTGTGCCGGCAGCGCGGCCTTCGAGCTTTTCGTACAGTGGCACGGCCTTGTCGTAGGCACCCGAGCCGACTTCGTCCTTGGCTTCCGAGTAGATGCGGTTGGGACTCCAGCCTGCGGTCTTGTCTTCCTTGGTGGAAGAGCAACCGGTTGCTAGCAGAGCCGCCGCGCTGAGCGCGATCCAGACGGGGACCGATAATTTGGCGCGAAACATCACATACGGCTTTCGTGAAACAGTTGCCCTCAATTATATCGACCGGCCCTTTGGGCGACCCTCAGGAAACCATGGAACCCGAAGAGGGGGCCGATCCGGTCGAATCCAGCGAGCTGCGAGCCTTTGCCGTGCGCCAGGAGCAGCACGGGCAACGGCTCGATCGCGCGCTCGCCGCCCTGGTGCCCGAATTTTCGCGCAGCTACCTGCAGCAACTGATCGAAGCCGGCGCGGTGGCGCTGCAGGGGCGCACGCTCACCAAGGCCTCGGCCACCGTGCGCGCCGGGCAGGCGGGGCACATCGAACTGCGGCCCACGCCCCAGAGCCAGGCCTTCCGGCCCGAGGCGATGGACATCGTCACCGTGCACGAGGACGAGCACCTGCGCATCATCGACAAGCCGGCCGGCCTGGTGGTGCATCCGGCGCCCGGCCACTGGAGCGGCACGCTCCTGAACGGGTTGCTGGCGCTGGACCCGAAGGCCGTGCTGCTGCCGCGCGCCGGCATCGTGCACCGGCTGGACCGCGATACCAGCGGGCTGATGGTCGTTGCGCGCACGCGGGCCGCGATGGACGCCATGGTGGCGCTGATCGCCGCGCGCGAGGTCAAGCGGCAGTACCTGGCGATCGGGCACAAGCCGTGGGTCGGCCCCGCTGCCCGCCAGGTCGATGCCCCGATCGGTCGCGATCCGCGCAACCGGCTGCGCATGGCCGTGGTCGACCTGGAGCGCCATCCGGGCAAGACGGCCCGTACGCTGATCGAGCGGCTCGACGGCAATGCCGATGGATGCGCCGTGCGCTGCACCCTCGAAACCGGCCGCACCCACCAGATCCGTGTGCACATGGCGTCGATCGGGCATCCGCTGGTCGGCGATGTGCTCTATGGGGGCGCCCCGGCCGCGGGCCTGGCGCGCCAGGCGCTCCATGCCTTCAGGCTGGCGTTCGTGCACCCCGTCACACAAGCGCCGTTGGAGTTCCGCTCGCTGCCGCCACCCGACCTGGCCCAGGCGTTGCAGACCTGGGGGCTGGATTACAATCGCGCCTGACGGCCCGAGGGCCGCGCCGGCCACCCGATGCCGGCCTTGCGTTGCAATCGCCGCGTGCCGGCAACGCCTACTTCTTTCATCCTTCTGAACAAGCGTCCACCAGGCGCCTTTTCCCGGATAACGCGAACCATGAATACGGCGGATGCCAAGCGCATTCTCGAAACCGCCTTGATCTGTTCGAGCCAGCCGCTGCCGGTGCGCGACATGCGCGTGCTGTTCGACGACGAGCTGGGTGTGGACACCATCAAGGTGCTGTTGCTTGAATTGCAGGAAGACTGGGCGCAACGCGGCCTGGAGCTCGTGAGCGTCGGCAGCGGCTGGCGCTTTCAGAGCCGGCCGGAGATGCGCGACCACCTCGATCGCCTGCATCCCGAGAAGCCGCCGCGCTACACGCGCGCCGCGCTCGAAACGCTGGCGATCATTGCCTACCGTCAGCCGGCCACGCGCGGCGACATGGAAGACATCCGGGGTGTCACGATCAACTCGATGATCCTGAAGCAGCTCGAGGACCGCGGGTGGGTCGAGGTGATCGGCCACCGCGAAACCGTCGGCCGGCCCGCGCTGTATGCGACCACCCGCCAGTTTCTCGACGATCTTGGCCTTGCCTCCCTCGACCAGCTGCCGCTGATCGAAACGCCCGCGCAGCAGGCCGCGCTGGTCGATGCGCTCGAGCAGGCGGCGGGCGATCAGCCGGACCTGCCCATCGATGCAGTGCCCGAAACCGACGCCGATGCGTCGGCCGACGGCGACGTGGAATCGGCGCCGGAAGAGGCGTTGCTGCCACTCGACGATGCTGTCGAGGCCGCTACGGAAGCGGTGGAAGCCGCCGCTGCGCAGGTCGCCGAAGACGCGGCCTCCGTGGATGTGGCCGAAGCCGCCGAAGCGGATGAAGCCCCGCTTCCCACAGACGGCGAAGCCGAACCTCCCGCCGAAGTCGCGCCCGCACCCGCTGCCGATTCCGACCCCGATACCGCGTCCCAGGACGAGGTCGACCCCCACGCTGTTCCTCCGGAAAAACCTCATGAGCCCATCTGACATCGACGACGCGGCCATGCTGCCGGTCGCGCCTGAATCCGAGAAGAAAGAGGCGCAAACGCCTGAACAGGCTGCGGATGCTGCTATTGATTCCGCAGCGCCTGCCGATGGCGAGGCTCCCAAGAAGCGCCGCCCGCGCAAGAAGAAGCTGGTCGAGCAGGTTGAAGCCGAAGCGGCTCCGGCGGTCGAGCAGGCCGAACCTGCAGAGCCCGCGGTCGCGGCTCCGGTCGTCGCTGCGCCTGAAGAAGAGCGGCAGGCTGCCCCCGTCGAGGCTCGCCAGGAGCGGGCCGCGGAGCAAGCCGATCGCGGCGACCAGGGCGACGACGAGGAAGAGGACGAAGAGCCCGACGAGGAAGAGGACGACCTCGACCGTGCGCGCCGTGCCGCCGATCGCGAACAGCGCAATGCACCGCCGCCCGAGCCGATTCGCTTCGCGGACGTCATTTCGGGCCAGTTCGATGCCGACGAGGAAAGTCCCGAGGTGCCGCCGCTCAAGCGCGTGCTGCTGCCAGAAGCCGATTCGCCCAAGCTGCACAAGGTGCTGGCGCAGGCCGGCCTCGGCTCGCGGCTCGAGATGGAGCAACTGATTCTCCAGGGCCGCATTTCGGTCAACAACGAACCTGCTCACATCGGCCAGCGCATCCAGTACGGCGACCAGGTCAAGATCAACGGCAAGCCCATCCGCTACCGCATCGCGCCGCCGCCGCCGCGTGTGATCGCGTACCACAAGCCCGTCGGCGAGGTGGTCACGCACGACGATCCGCAGAACCGGCCCACCGTGTTCCGCAAGCTGCCACGCCTGCAGCAGGGCAAGTGGYAGTCGGTCGGCCGGCTCGACCTGAACACCGAAGGCCTGCTGCTGTTCAGCAGCTCGGGCGACCTCGCCAATCAACTGATGCACCCGCGCTTCGGCCTGGAGCGCGAGTACGCGGTCCGCGTGCTGGGCGCGCTCAGCAGCGAAGAGAAGCAGAAGCTGCTCGACGGCGTTCGCCTCGAAGATGGCATGGCCCAGTTCGGCACCATCGAAGAGGGCGGCGGCGAAGGCTCGAACTGCTGGTATCGCGTCACCATCTCCGAAGGTCGCAACCGCGAGGTGCGCCGCCTGTTCGAGTCGGTGGGCCACGCGGTCAGCCGGCTGATCCGCATCCGCTATGGCGCCATGGTCCTGCCGCGCGGCCTGAAACGCGGTGCCTGGATGGAGCTCGACGAGCGCGACATCCGCGCGCTGTTCCAGGCCTCCGGTGGTGCGGTGGCGCGCCCCGCGGGTCCGCAGCAACGGGGCCCCGGTAGTCCCGAGGGTGGTGGACGCAACAAGAAGCGCCGTGGCAACCGCAATGGCGGTGTTCAGGGCCAGCAGCCGCGCGACATGCGCGATTCGCGGGATGAAGGGCGCGAGGCCCCCATTCCCAACCCGTTGGGCGACGGGCGTCCGCCGCGCGGCGAGCGCGGTGGCCGTGCCAACCGCGGTGGCGGCAACGGCGGCCCACCGCAGGGGCGCCGCGGCAATGCCGGCGGCAACAACCGGCAAGGGCAGGGCGGCGGCAATCGCCAGGGCGACGATCGCCAGCCGAGCGGTGCCAACCAACCCGATCCGATGAAGACCTCGCTGGGCTACATCGGCGCCGACAGCTTCTCGCGCCAGCGCAAGGAGCAGCGCGGAGGGCAGGGGCGCCGCAGCGGAGGCGGCGGGGCGCCCGGCGGCGGCGGTGGTGGTTTTGGCGGTTCGGGCGGCGGACGCCGTCGCGGACGCTGAAAACCAGCCGCGGCGGCGCGGCCTTTCGCGGGGTTTTCACCAATCCCGAGGGCTGCGCCGGTTAAAATCAGAGGCTTTGTCGACATGTAGTGCAACAAATTCGCTGCAGTTGTGACAAAACACTTCAAAATCAAAGCTCAGGAAGCATTTCAATGGCTATCGAACGTACTCTTTCCATCATCAAGCCCGACGCAGTCGCCAAGAACGTCATCGGCAAGATCGTTTCCCGCTTCGAAGCTGCCGGCCTCAAGATCGTCGCCGCCAAGCTGGTGCATCTGTCGCGCAACGAAGCCGAGCAGTTCTACGCAGTCCACAAGGAGCGTCCCTTCTTCAAGGACCTGGTCGAGTTCATGATCTCGGGCCCCGTGTTCGTGCAAGTGCTCGAAGGCGACAACGCCATCGCCAAGAACCGTGACCTGATGGGCGCCACTGACCCCAAGAAGGCAGCCGCCGGCACCATCCGCGCCGACTTCGCCGACAGCATCGACGCCAACGCCGTGCACGGTTCGGACGCTCCCGAAACCGCAGCGAACGAAGTCTCGTTCTTCTTCGCCGGCCTCAACGTCTACGCACGCTGAAGCCGTCTGCCGACCGATTCCATGACCACGGCCAATCTGCTCGACTTCGATCTCGAGGGGCTGGCTGCGTTCTGCGAAAAACTCGGCGAGAAGAAGTTCCGCGCCACGCAGTTGTTCCGCTGGATTCACCAGCGTGGCGCCAGCGATTTCACCCAGATGACCGATCTGGCCAAGTCGCTGCGCGAAAAGCTCGCGACCACCGCGCGCGTCGAGGCCTTGCCGGTTCTCACGCAGCACGAATCCAAGGACGGCACGATCAAATGGCTGTTCGACGTCGGCGGCGGTGATGCGGTCGAGGCCGTGTTCATTCCCGAAGACGACCGGGGCACGCTGTGCGTGTCCTCGCAGGCCGGCTGTGCGGTCGGTTGCCGTTTCTGCTCGACCGGGCATCAGGGCTTCAGCCGCAACCTCGCCACGGGTGAAATCATCGCCCAGCTGTGGTTTGCCGAGCACTTCCTGCGCAAGCACCTGAAGCGCAGTCCTGACAAGGATGGACGCGTCATCTCCAACGTGGTGATGATGGGCATGGGCGAGCCACTGCAGAACTACAGCGCGCTGGTGCCCGCATTGCGCACCATGCTCGACGACAACGCCTACGGGCTGTCGCGCCGCCGCGTCACCGTGTCGACCTCCGGCGTGGTGCCGATGATCGACCGCCTGGGCGCCGATTGCCCGGTGGCGATGGCCGTCTCGCTGCATGCGCCCAACGATGCGCTGCGCGACGACCTCGTGCCGCTCAATCGCAAGTACCCGATTGCCGAACTGCTCGAGGCCTGCAAGCGCTACCTGGCGCACGCGCCGCGCGACTTCATCACCTTCGAGTACTGCATGCTCGACGGCGTCAACGACCAGCCCGAGCATGCGCGTCAGCTGGTGGAGCTCGTGCGCAGCCACAACGTCTCGTGCAAGTTCAACCTGATTCCGTTCAATCCGTTTCCGGCCTCGGGCCTGCTGCGTTCGCCGCAGCCGCGCGTGCTGGCGTTTGCCAGGACGCTGAGCGAGGCAGGTCTCGTGACCACCGTGCGCAAGACGCGCGGCGACGACATCGATGCCGCCTGCGGACAGCTCGCCGGCGACGTCAAGGACCGCACCCGCGCGGCCGAGCGCATGGCCCAGCGCCGTGCGACGGAGCGCCCCGTTGTCTTGCATCCGATGCGCAAGACCCCTACCGTCTCCCAGGAGCATTGAAGCGATGAGCATGGCCTTTCCGATGACCACCGCGAGCGTGCAGCGCATGTCGGCTGCAAGTTTCGCCGGTGTCGCCGTGGCGTTTCTGCTCGCCGGCTGCGTCAACACGCGGACCACCACCACCAGCCTGGCCGACACCAGCTCGGGCAAGGGCACCGAGATCGTGACCGAGTCCGACGAGACCAACCGGCAGCGCCGCGCGCGCCTGCGCATGGAGCTGGCCTCCGGTTACTTCGAGCATGGCCAGACCACCGTTGCGCTCGACGAGATCAAGCAGGCACTGGTTGCCGACCCCAACTATGCGGATGCCTACAACCTGCGCGGCCTCGTCTACATGCGGCTCGAAGACGCCGGCATGGCCGAGGACAGCTTCCGCCGCGCGATTGCCATCAGCCCCCGTGACCCCAACATCCGTCACAACTACGGCTGGCTGCTGTGCCAGCAGAACCGCTATGGCGACGCGGCGCAGCAGTTCACCGAAGCGCTCGCCGTGCCCAGCTACACCGACCGCGCCAAGACGCTCATGACGCAGGGCGTCTGCGAGCTCAAGGCTGGCCTGCGTCCGCAAGCGGAGCGCAGCCTGATGCAGGCCTACGAAATCGATGCCGGCAATCCGGTGGTCGGTTTCAACCTGGCTTCGGTGCTGGCGCAGCGCGAAGAATGGTCGCGCGCGCAGTTCTACATTCGCCGCGTCAACAACAGCCCTTCGGCCAGCTCCGAGACGCTCTGGCTCGGCATCAAGATCGAACGAAAGCTCAACAACCGCGAGGCTGTCGCGCAGTTGGGAGGCCAACTTCAGCGCCGCTTCCCCCAATCGCGGGAGGCAATAGCGTACGAGCGCGGGAATTTCAATGACTGAACGGGTTTCGGAGTTCGGGACCTCCGCGGCACTGCCGCTCGAGGAAGGCGACATCACGCACAAGACCGCCGGCGACATGCTGCGCGAGGCGCGCGAGGCGCACGGACTGCATATCGAAATGGTGGCGGCAGCGCTCAAGGTGCCGCCGCAGAAGCTCATGGCGCTCGAAGCGGACGACATCGCTTCGCTGCCCGACCCGGTCTTCGCGCGGGCCCTGGCCAGCAGCGTCTGCCGGGCACTGCGCATCGACCCCGCGCCCGTGCTCGCCAAGCTGCCGAGCACGAGGCACACGCCGTTGGCTGCGGCCGACCGCACGCTCAAGTCCAACGTCGTGTCCAGTACCCCGCGCTGGAATGGCGGCCGCTCCAGCGGACTGCCGTCGCGCACGCTGCTCACGGTCGTCGTGCTTCTGCTGATCGGCGCAGGAGCGCTGTTCTGGCTGCCCCAGTCGGTCTTCGACCAGATCGGCGCATCCGTATCGCGCCTCACGTCGCGCAGCGAACCCGACGCAGGCTCGACGAGCGAGGCGCCCACGGCCGGGTCCGCCTCGGGCACGCCGGGCGTTGTCGCCGAGAACGTCCCTGTGCAGGCCGTCGCGCCGGGCGGACCCGCCGGTGGTGCGCCCGCTGCCGTGGCCAATGCAAACACGACCGCGACTGCACCTGCACCTGCACCTGCACCTGCAGCGCCGGTTGCGCCCGCCGCGGTGTCTCCCGTTGCCGCCGCCGCAAGCGGCAGCCAGCAGCTTGTTTTCGTGGCGCGCGAGGCGTGCTGGATCACCGTGACCGAAGCCGGCGGCAAGCAGTTGCTGCGCCGCAGCCTGCAAGCCGGCGAAACCGTCGGACTGTCGGGCGCGCTGCCGCTGTCCGTGGTGGTGGGCCGGGCCTCGGCGGTCGATGTGCAGGTGCGCGGAAAGCCCTACGATCTGAAGCCTGTCACCCGCGGCGGCGGCGTGGCGCGTTTCGAGGTGACATCGTGACCGACTGCACTCCGCAACCCATCGAATCGGCGGCGCCGAAGGCGCGTCGCTCGCGCCAGGCCAGCGTGGTCTGGGGACCGCGCGTCGTCACGGTCGGTGGCGATGCGCCTGTGCGTGTGCAGTCGATGACGAACACCGACACGGTCGACGCCATCGGCACCGCCATCCAGGTCAAGGAACTCGCCATCGCGGGTTCCGAAATGGTCCGTATCACGGTCAACACGCCCGAAGCCGCTGCCCAGGTGCCCTACATCCGCGAGCAGCTCGATCGCATGGGCATCGACGTGCCGCTGATCGGCGACTTTCACTACAACGGCCACCGCCTGCTCACCGACTATCCGGCGTGTGCCGAGGCGCTGAGCAAATACCGCATCAACCCCGGCAACGTGGGCAAGGGCGACAAGCGCGACCGCCAGTTCGGCCAGATGATCGATGCCGCGATGCGCTGGAACAAGCCGGTGYGCATCGGCGTGAACTGGGGCAGCCTCGATCAGGAACTGCTGGCCAGCCTGATGGACATCAACAGCCGGCGTGCGGAGCCCTGGGACGCCAAGCAGGTGATGTACGAGGCGCTGATCACCTCGGCCATCGAGTCCGCCAGGCTGGCCGAATCGATGGGCATGGCCGGCAACCAGGTCATCCTGTCGTGCAAGGTCAGCGGCGTGCAGGACCTGATCTCGGTGTACCGTGAACTCGCGAAGCGCTGCGACTATCCGCTGCACCTCGGCCTGACCGAAGCCGGCATGGGCACCAAGGGCACGGTGGCTTCGGCCACGGCGCTGTCGATCCTGCTGCAGGAGGGCATCGGCGACACCATCCGCGTGTCGCTCACGCCGCAGCCGGGCGAGTCGCGCACGCAGGAAGTGCTGATCGCCAACGAGATTCTTCAGGCCCTGGGCCTGCGCGTGTTCGTGCCGAGCGTCACGGCCTGCCCGGGCTGCGGCCGCACCACGAGCACCACCTTCCAGGAACTCGCCAAGCAGATCGACGACTACCTGCGGATGCAGATGCCGGTCTGGCGCACGAAATATCCGGGCGTCGAAACGATGAAGGTGGCCGTCATGGGCTGTATCGTCAACGGCCCCGGCGAGAGCAAGCACGCCGACATCGGCATCAGCCTGCCCGGCACCGGCGAGGCGCCTGCCGCGCCGGTCTTCATCGACGGCGAAAAGGCCCTCACGCTGCGCGGCGACAATATCGCCAACGAGTTTCACCAGCTCGTCGAAACCTACATCGAAAAGCGCTTCGGCGGCGAACACGCCGTCGCTGCCTGACACCTCCGCAGACTCATGGCTGAAAAATTGAATGCCGTCAAAGGCATGAACGACATATTGCCGCCCGAATCGGCGCGCTGGGAGTGGCTCGAGGCCACCGTGCGCGACCTGATGGGGCGCTTTGCGTACCGCAACGTCCGCACGCCGATCCTGGAGCACACGGCGTTGTTCGTGCGCGGCATCGGCGAGGTGACGGATATCGTCGAGAAGGAGATGTACTCCTTCCATGACCGCTCGGACAAGTACGGCGACAACGACCACCTGACGCTGCGCCCCGAGAACACTGCCGGCCTGGTGCGTGCGGTGATCGAGCACAACATGCTCTACGACGGAGGCAAGCGCCTCTGGTACATCGGCCCGATGTTCCGGCGCGAGAAGCCGCAGCGCGGACGCTTCCGCCAGTTCCACCAGATCGGCGCCGAGGCGCTCGGTTTTGCCGGACCCGATGTCGATGCAGAACTGATCCTGCTGGCCAATGCGCTCTGGAAGATCATTGGCTTGACCGATGTCCGTCTCGAGCTCAACAGCCTGGGGCAACCCGCCGAGCGCGCACAACATCGCGCCCAGCTGATTGCCCATTTCGAGAAGCACGCCGACAAGCTCGACGAGGACGGCAAGCGCCGGCTGCACAGCAACCCGCTGCGAATCCTCGACACCAAGAACCCGGCGATGAAGGACGTGGTCGAGTCGGCGCCGAAGCTGATCGACTTCCTCGGCGCCGAATCGCTGGCCCACTTCGAGGGGCTCAAGGCCATCCTCGACGCCAATGGCGTGGCCTACACCATCAACCCCCGGCTGGTGCGCGGTCTCGACTACTACAACCTCAGCGTGTTCGAGTTCGTGACCGACCGTCTCGGCTCGCAGGGCACGGTGTGCGCAGGCGGCCGCTACGACGACCTGATCGCGCAGATCGGTGGCAAGCCGGCGCCGGCGGTGGGTTGGGCCATCGGCGTGGAGCGTGTGCTCGACCTGATGAAGGAGCAGGGCACCCAGATCCCGGTGCCGGTGCCCGATGTCTATGCTGTCGTGCCCGATGTGTCCGCGATGCCGGTGGTGCTGCGCACGCTGCAGCAACTGCGCGATGCCGGTGTTCGCGTGCAGATGCACGCCGCCACGGTCGACGGCCTCGGCAGCTTCAAGTCGCAGTTCAAACGAGCCGACAACAGCGGCGCCACCTACGCCCTGATCTTCGGCGCCGATGAACTTGCACGCGGCGAAGTGACTCTCAAGTCGCTGCGTGACGGAAGCGGCGCGCAAACTGCCCGGCCGCTTGCCGAAGTGGCCACCTGGGCCGCCACCCTACAATCGCCGGCTCCCAACATCTGACAGCGCATGGCAACCCATCTCGATCTCGACGAACAGGAACAGCTCGACCAGCTCAAGCATTTCTGGAACACCTACGGCACCCTGATCACCTGGGTCGTGCTGCTTGTCGCCGGCGCCTTCGTGGCCTGGAACGGCTGGCAGTACTTCCAGCGCAGCAAGGCTGCGCAGGCCGCGGCCCTCTACGACGAGGTCGAGCGCAGCGCGCAGTCCGGCGACGTCGAGCGCATCCAGCGCGTGCTGGGCGACATGAAGGAGCGCTTCGCCGGTACCGCCTACGCGCAGCAGGCGGGCCTGCTGGTCGCCAAGACGCTGTACGAGAAGGGCAAGCCCGAGGAATCGCGCGCTGCGCTGGGCTGGGTGGCGCAGAACGCCGTCGATCCGGGCTACCAGGCCATCGCGAAGCTGCGGCTCGCGGCCGAACTGCTCGATGGCAAGTCGTACGACGAAGCCCTGAAGCAACTCGACGGCAAGGTGCCCAAGGAATTCGAACCGCTGGTGGCCGATCGCAAGGGCGACATCTACATGGCGCAGGGCAAGCGCGACGAGGCCCAGGCCGAGTACCGCAAGGCCTGGACCGGCTTCGGCGCGGCCTCCGACTACCGCCGCCTGGTCGAGATCAAGCTCAACGCGGTCGGTGTCGACCCGAAGAGCCTGGCGCCCACGATCACCGTTACACCTGCAGCCACCAAAACTTCCTGACCGCATCATGAATTTCAAGCGTTTCATGCCTGAATCGACCGCCCTGCGTGCGGGTTCTGCTCTTGTTTTGGTAGCGTTCCTGGCCGCCTGCTCGGGTACCGGCAAGCCGAAGCCGGCCGAACTGCCCGCCAACCCCGCCTTGCTCGGCGTGCGTCAGGCCTGGAGCGTGCGCATTTCGGAAGTCAGCTTCCCGCTCACCACCGATGTCAGCGGCGACACCGTGACCGTGGCAGGCAGCGACGGCACGGTGGTCGCCATCGACGCCCGCGCCGGTCGTGAAGCCTGGCGTGCGAACGCAGGCGCCACGCTGGCGGCAGGCGTCGGCAGCGACGGCGCCTTGGCTGCCGTCGTCACCACCAACAACGAACTGGTCGCCATCGAGAACGGCAAGGTCCTGTGGAAGCAGAAGCTGCCGGCCCAGGCCTTCACCGCACCGCTGGTCGCAGGCCGCCGCGTGTTCGTGCAGACCGCCGACCGCAGCATCAGCGCCTGGGATGGCCAGAGCGGCCGCCGCCTCTGGCTGCAGCAGCGCCCGGCTGAAAACCTCGTGCTCCGGAAGCCGGGCGTGCTGATCGCCGTGGGCGACACCCTGGTTGCGGGCATCGGCGGCCGGCTGGTCGGCATCAATCCGGCCAACGGCACGTCGCGCTGGGAATCGCCCATCGCGGCGCCGCGCGGCACCAACGACGTGGAGCGCCTGGTCGACCTGACCGGCAGCGTCAGCCGCTTCGGCGACAGCTTGTGCGCACGCGCCTATTACGCGAGCGTCGGCTGTATCGAGACCCAGMGCGGCACGCTGGTCTGGAGCAAGCCGGCCTCCGGTGCGGATGGCGTGAGCGGCGATGAGCGCTTTGTCTATGGCACCGAATCCGACGGCAGCGTCACGGCCTGGCGCCGCGGTGACGGCGAGCGCGCCTGGCAATCGACCCGCTTCAAGAACCGTGGCCTGACCTCGCCACTCGCGGTGGGCCGCTCGCTGATCATCGGCGAGGACACCGGGTCCCTGCATTTCGTTTCGCGCGAAGACGGCGCGCTCCTGAATCGTGTCACGCCCGATGGCTCCGCCATCACCGTTGCGCCGGTCCTGGCTGGCAACACGGTCGTGGTCGTGACTGCCAAGGGTGGCGTGTTTGGCTATCGCCCTGAATAATTTCTTCTTCTCTCACTCCCAAGGCCTGACCATGAAAACCGCGCCATCGAAAGGCCGGCCATGAAGCCGGTCGTGGCCCTGGTCGGGCGTCCCAACGTCGGCAAGTCGACGCTCTTCAACCGCCTGACCCAGACGCGCGACGCCATCGTCGCCGACTTCGCCGGCCTCACGCGCGACCGCCACTACGGCAACGGTCGCCTGGGCAAGCACGAGTTCATCGTGATCGACACCGGCGGCTTCGAGCCCGATGCCGGCAGCGGCATCTACAAGGAAATGGCCAAGCAGACGCGGCAGGCCGTGGCCGAAGCCGACGTGGTGATCTTCGTGGTCGATGCCCGCGAAGGCCTGTCTGCGCAAGACCACGACATCGCCAACGAACTGCGCCGGCTGGGCAAGCCGTGCGTGCTGGCGGCCAACAAGGCCGAAGGCATGCACGACGGCACCAAGCTGGTCGATTTCTACGAACTCGGCTTTGGCGACGTGCATGGCGTGTCCGCTGCGCACGGGCAGGGCATGCGCGACCTGGTCGAGCTGGCGCTCGAGCCGCTGAACCTGCCCGATCCGGACGATGAAGCGGACGAAGACGACGTCAACAAGCCCATCAAGCTGGCGGTGGCCGGCCGGCCCAATGTCGGCAAGTCCACGCTGATCAACACCTGGCTCGGCGAGGAGCGCCTGGTGGCCTTCGACATGCCCGGCACCACGCGCGACGCCATCTCGGTGCCGTTCGAGCGCAACGGCCAGCGCTTCGAACTGATCGATACGGCCGGTCTGCGCCGCAAGGGCAAGGTGTTCGAGGCGATCGAGAAGTTCTCGGTGGTCAAGACGCTGCAGGCCATCGAATCGGCCAATGTCGTGCTGCTGCTGCTCGACGCCACCCAGGGTGTGACCGACCAGGATGCGCACATTGCAGGCTACATCCTCGAAAGCGGACGTGCGGTGGTGATCGCCATCAACAAGTGGGACGCGGTCGACAGCTACCAGCGCGAGCAGATCCAGCGGCAGATCGAAACCCGGCTGCCGTTCCTGAAGTTCGCGTCGCTRCATTTCATTTCGGCCATCAAGCGCCAGGGCCTCGGTCCGGTGTGGCAGGCGATTGCGCAGGCTCACAAGTCGGCCACGCGCAAGATGTCGACCCCCGTGCTCACGCGGTTGCTGCTGGAAGCGGTGCAGTTCCAGGCACCCCAGCGCGGAGGCATGTTCCGGCCCAAGCTGCGCTATGCGCATCAAGGCGGCATGAACCCGCCGGTGATCATCATCCACGGCAATTCGCTGGAGCACGTGACCGACGCCTACAAGCGCTTTCTGGAAGGGCGCTTCCGCAAGGAATTCGACCTGGTGGGCACGCCCTTGCGGATCCAGTTCAAAAGCTCGCAAAATCCTTTTGCGGACAAGGACGGCTGAGACCGCTTGGCCGCCGATGCCGGCCGATGAGTTGCAGCTGAATCGGAAGTTCCGCCTTTTGAGAACCGTTATTTTCTCAAGGCTTTTGACCCCGATTGCTGCAGCGCAGAAACCCTGTGTTAAGGTCATCTCTCCAACAACTACTCTTGAACACGGAGAATATCGTGAGCAATAAAGGGCAACTTCTGCAAGACCCGTTTCTGAACACCTTGCGTCGCGAGCATGTGCCGGTTTCCATTTACCTGGTGAACGGTATCAAGCTGCAAGGCCAGATCGAGTCTTTTGACCAGTACGTCGTATTGCTTCGCAATACGGTGACGCAAATGGTCTACAAGCACGCCATTTCCACCATCGTGCCGGGTCGTGCCGTCAACTTCTCGGCTGCCGAGAACGACGACGCCGCAGCCTGATCGCGCGGAGCGCGGCGGAGTCCCCTCCGTCGCGCTTTTCCCAATTCGTGATTCCGCTTGTCTGAACTGATCTCCCGCCAGGAAGGCGCCGCCGTTCTCGTCGGCGTCGATTTCGGGCTGCCCCATTTCGACAGCGAACTCGAGGAACTCGGCCTGCTCGCGCAGACCGCGGGCCTGACGCCTGTCGCCCGTCTCACATGCAAACGCAAGGCGCCCGATGCGGCGCTGTTCGTGGGCAGCGGCAAGGCCGACGAGATCAAGGAGCTTGCCGCCCTTTACCAGGCGAGCGAGGTCATCTTCGATCAGGCCCTGAGTCCCGCGCAGCAGCGCAACCTCGAACGCCAGCTCGACATCGCGGTGTACGACCGCACCTTCCTCATCCTCGAGATCTTCGCCCAGCGTGCTCGCTCGCATGAGGGCAAGCTGCRGGTCGAGCTCGCTCGCCTACAGTACCTCAGCACGCGGCTGGTTCGCCGCTGGTCCCACCTGGAGCGCCAGACCGGTGGCGCGGGTGTGCGCGGTGGCCCTGGCGAGAAGCAGATCGAACTCGACCGCCGGATGATCAACGAGTCGATCAAGCGCACGCGCGAGCGCCTGGCCAAGGTGCAGAAGCAGCGCGGCACGCAGCGCCGGCAGCGCGAGCGGCGCGAGACCTTCAACATCTCGCTCGTGGGCTACACCAACGCGGGCAAGTCGTCGCTGTTCAACGCGCTCGTCAAGGCGCGCGCCTATGCCGCCGACCAGCTGTTCGCTACGCTCGACACCACCACGCGCAACCTCTACCTCGGCGATGCGCGTCGCCAGGTTTCGATCTCCGACACCGTCGGCTTCATCCGCGACCTGCCGCATGGCCTGGTCGACGCGTTCAAGGCGACGCTCCAGGAAGCCGTCGATGCCGACCTGCTGCTGCATGTGATCGACGCCGCCAACCCCCATTACCCCGAGCAGATGGCCGAGGTGCAGACCGTCCTGCGAGAGATCGGCGCCGACACCGTTCCGCAACTGTTGGTATTCAACAAGCTCGACGCCCTTGAAAGCGCGCAGCATCCGCTGCATCTGCAGGACGAGATGGAAATCGACGGCGTGCAGGTCCCCCGCATCTTCCTCAGCGCCAAGAGCGGCGAGGGGGTTCCGCTGCTGCGCGCCGAACTGGCCCGGCAGTCGGGCTCGGTAGCCGATACGATGACCCCAGCGGCCGACACTGAATTGCACGATGCTGCCCTGTGATTGGGCACAATCCCGCCACTGACAAGAGAACGAAGCGAATGAATGCAAAGCCAGCGCGGAGAGGGTTTCTGGGCATGTTCAACCTGAACGATGGCCGGTGGGGTCGCGGCGACGAGCCGTCGTCCTCCAACGGCGACCGCCCAGCCGGCAACCGGCCCCCCGATGCCGATCCCCCGGGCGCACCGACGCCGCCGCCTTCGGGCAACAACAATGGCAATCGCCCCCGCGGCCAGGGTCCCAACCAGGGCCCGCCCGACCTCGATGAACTTTGGCGCGACCTCAATCGCAAGCTCGGCGGCTTCTTCGGCGGCGGCAAGGGTGGTGGCAACCGTCCCAATGGCAGCAACGGCGGCGGTGGCGGCGGTGGCTACAGGCCCGACATGAAAAACGCAGGATTCGGCCTCGGCCTGGTGGTTGCGGTGGCGGTCCTGATCTGGCTCGGCACCGGCTTCTTCATCGTGAACGAAGGCCAGCAGGCCGTCGTCACCCAGTTCGGCCGCTACAAGTCGACCGTGAACGCCGGCTTCAACTGGCGCCTGCCGTACCCCATTCAACGCCACGAGGTGGTGGTGACCACGCAGATTCGCTCGACCGACGTGGGCCGCGACGCGATCGTGCGCTCCACCGGCCTGCGCGAATCGGCCATGCTGACCGAAGACGAGAACATCGTCGAGATCAAGTTTGCCGTGCAGTACCGTCTGAGCAATGCGCAAGCCTGGCTCTACGAGAGCAAGTCGCCGGCTGAAACCATCGTGCAGGTGGCCGAGAGCTCCGTGCGCGAAGTGGTCGGCAAGATGAAGATGGATGCGGCGCTGGCCGAGGAGCGCGACCAGATCGCCCCGCGCGTGCGGCAACTGATGCAGACCATCCTCGACCGCTACAAGATCGGCGTCGAAGTCGTCGGCATCAACCTGCAACAGGGTGGCGTGCGTCCGCCCGAGCAGGTGCAGGCCGCATTCGACGACGTGCTCAAGGCTGGCCAGGAGCGCGAGCGCACCAAGAACGATGCGCAGGCCTACGCCAACCAGGTGGTGCCGCTTGCCTCCGGTACATCCTCGCGCCTCAAGGAAGAGTCCGAGGCCTACAAGGCGCGCATCGTCGCGCAGGCCCAGGGCGATGCCGGCCGCTTCGGCGCTGTGCTGGCCGAGTACCAGAAGGCGCCGCAGGTCACCCGCGACCGCATGTACATCGACGCCATGCAGCAGATCTATGCCAGCACGACCAAGGTACTGGTCGACAGCAAGCAAGGCTCCAACCTGCTTTACCTGCCGCTCGACAAGCTCATGCAGCTGAGCGGCAACAACGCAGCGGCAACACCCGTCGATGCCGCCAGTCCCAGCGTGGCCGGCACCGCGCCGGCCCAGTCGTCGGTGATTCCGGTGGCCCCGCCCACGGGCGAAAGCCGTGCACGCGACGGTCGTTCGCGTGACCGTGACGTGCGCTGAAAAAGGCCAGGAAGAACATGAACAGAATCGGATTCATCGCCTCGTCGATCCTCGTCTTGCTCGTGCTGCTGAGCTCGACCCTCTTCGTGGTCGACCAGCGCCAGTTCGGCGTGGTCTATGCCCTCGGCCAGATCAAGCAGGTCATCACCGAGCCGGGCCTCAACTTCAAGCTGCCGCCGCCGTTCCAGAACGTGTCGTACATCGACAAGCGCCTCCTGACGCTGTCCAGCATCGACACCGAGCCGATGCTCACCGCCGAAAAGCAGCGCGTGGTGATCGACTGGTATGTGCGCTGGCGCATCAGCGATCCGCAGGCTTACATCCGCAACGTTGGCCTCGACGAGAACGCGGGCGCCATGCAGCTCAACCGCGTGGTACGCAACGCCTTCCAGGAAAACATCAACAAGCGCACCGTGCGCGACCTGATCTCGGTTCGCCGCGAAGCGCTGATGGCCGACGTGCAGCGCGAAGTGCTGAGCGTGGTGAAGGGCGCCAAGCCCTGGGGCGTGGATGTGGTCGACGTGCGGATCACCCGCGTGGACTACGTGGAAGCCATCACCGAATCGGTCTACCGCCGCATGGAAGCCGAGCGCAAGCGCGTCGCCAACGAACTGCGCTCGACCGGTACGGCCGAAGGCGAAAAGATCCGTGCCGATGCCGACCGCCAGCGCGAAGTGATCGTGGCGAATGCCTACCGCGACGCCCAGAAGATCAAGGGCGAGGGCGATGCCCAGGCCGCCGCGGCATACAGCGAGGCCTTCGGCCGCGACCCGCAGTTCGCCCAGTTCTATCGCAGCCTCGAGGCCTACAAGCAGAGCTTCAACAAGAAGAGCGACGTGTTGGTGCTCGACCCATCCTCGGACTTCTTCCGGGCCATGCAAAGCTCCGGCACACCGGGCAACGCTCCCCGCCGCTAGCCGGTTCCTGGAGCCGTGAGCGCCGAGACCTTCTGGAGCGCGCTGGCGCTCGTCCTGGTGATCGAGGGCATCCTGCCTTTCCTGTCGCCGGGAGGGTGGCGGCGCGGCTTCAGCCAACTGATGCAGCTGCGCGACGGCCAGCTCCGTTTCTTCGGACTTTGCAGTATCTTGCTGGGCTTGGTACTACTTTGGGTTTTGGGCTAGGGTCTGCCGCCAATTAAACGCCTGCGCGAGACCCTGCTGCGCGGTGCAGTGCAAGGCGCCCTGAGCGCCGCGTAGCACCGCTACGCAAGGGAAGGGCAACGCCGCAATGCGCCGCGCAGCAGGGTCTCCCTCCGGGCTGGTCCCGCCATACGGCGTCTGCTTTGTCGGCCGGCTTGCCCATGGGTGACCATGGGCTGCGTCGCCCTTCGCGCACCCACCGCATGGCGGGACCAGCGCGCAGGCGTTTAATTGGCGGCAGACCCTGGGCGCGGTCCCGGTAGAATCCCGGTTTAACCACGCCCCCGATCCCCATGTCCGCCTGGGTCCTCCCGGATCACATTGCCGATGTGCTGCCTTCCGAGGCGCGCCACATCGAAGAACTTCGACGCCAGCTGCTCGACACCGCCCGTGGCTATGGCTACGAGCTGGTGATGCCGCCGCTGCTCGAGCACCTCGAGTCGTTGCTGTCGGGCACCGGCGAGGCGCTCGACCTCCAAACCTTCAAGCTTGTCGACCAGCTCTCCGGCCGCAGCATGGGCCTGCGCGCCGACACCACCCCCCAGGTGGCGCGCATCGACGCCCACCTGCTGAACCGCGACGGCGTGGCTCGCCTGTGCTACTGCGGCCCGGTGCTCCATACCCGGCCCGACCGCCCGCATGCCACGCGCGAGCCGCTGCAGTTCGGCGCCGAGATCTACGGCCATGCCGGCCTCGAAGCCGACACCGAAACCCTGCTGCTGGCACTTGATTGCCTCGACGCCGCCGGCCTRCACGACGGCGTGATCGTCGATCTGGCCGATGCCCGCATCGTGCGGGCATTGTTTGCCGGCGTGCCGGTCGATGCCGCAGCGCTCGCCCGCGTGCATGCCGCGCTGGCTGCCAAGGACGCGAGCGAACTGCATGCGCTCACCAAGGATTTCCCGGCCGCGTCGCGCGACGGGCTGCGTGCGCTGGTCCAGCTGTACGGCGACGCGGCGGTGCTCGGCGAGGCGGCCAAGGCCCTGAAGGCCACGCCGGCCGTGGGCGCCGCGCTGGCCGACCTGAAGCAGCTTGCAGCGGGCTTGAACGGCACGGCAGGACGCCAGATCAGCTTCGACCTGGCCGACCTGCGCGGCTACGCCTACTACAGCGGCATGCGCTTCGGCATCTATGTGCCGGGCGCCGCCGATGCGCTGGTGCGCGGCGGCCGCTACGACGAGGTGGGCGCCGTGTTCGGCCGCAACCGTCCGGCCGTCGGCTTCAGCCTCGACGTGCGCGAGCTGGTCGGCGTGCTGCCGGCGCGCCCGCTGCGCGCCGCCATCCGCGCGCCCTGGAGCGATGCGGCCGGACTGCGCCAGGCCATCGCCCAACTGCGCAAGGCCGGCGAAACGGTTGTCTGCGTGTTGCCGGGCCACGGCAGCGAAATCGATGAATTCCATTGCGACCGCGAGCTTGTCGAGCAAGCGGGCCAGTGGAATGTCCGAACGATCTGAATTTTTAAGCAATGGAACGAGCATGAGCGTAACCACCGGAAGAAACGTGGTCGTCGTCGGGACCCAGTGGGGTGACGAAGGCAAAGGCAAGCTGGTCGACTGGCTGACCGAAAGCGCCCAGGGCGTGGTCCGCTTCCAGGGCGGCCACAACGCTGGCCACACGCTGGTCATCAACGGCGTGAAGACCGCGTTGCACCTGATTCCGAGCGGCATCATGCGGCCCGGCGTCAAGTGCTACATCGGCAACGGCGTGGTGCTGTCGGCCGCCAAGCTGTTCGAGGAAATCGAAGGCCTGGAGAAGGCCGGCGTCGAAGTACGCTCGCGCCTGCGCATCAGCGAGGCCTGCCCGCTGATCCTGCCGTTCCACGCCGCGCTCGACATCGCGCGCGAGGCCTACCGCGAAAAGGGCGGCGTCGAGAAGATCGGCACCACCGGTCGCGGCATCGGCCCGGCCTACGAAGACAAGATCGCCCGCCGCGCGCTGCGCGTGCAGGACCTGAAGCACCCCGACCGCTTCGCGACCAAGCTGCGCGTGCTGCTCGACCTGCACAACCACGTGCTGACGCAGGTGCTGGGCGCGCCGGCCATCGACTTCGACACCGTGTTCGACGAGGCCATGCGCCACGCTGTGCTGCTCAAGCCGATGATGGCCGACGTATCGCGCGAGCTGAACGACGCGCACAAGGCTGGCGCGAACCTGCTGTTCGAAGGTGCGCAGGGTACGCTGCTCGACGTCGATCACGGCACCTATCCGTACGTCACTTCCAGCAACTGCGTGGCCGGCAACGCCGCCGCCGGTTCCGGCGTGGGTCCGGGCATGCTGCACTACATCCTGGGCATCACGAAGGCCTACTGCACGCGTGTCGGCGGCGGTCCGTTCCCCACGGAACTCGACTGGGCCACGCCGGGTACCCCGGGCTACCACATGAGCACCGTGGGCGCCGAGAAGGGCGTTACCACGGGCCGCAGCCGCCGCTGCGGCTGGTTCGACGCCGCGCTGCTCAAGCGCTCGGCGCAGGTCAACGGCCTGTCGGGCCTGTGCATCACCAAGCTCGACGTGCTCGACGGACTCGAGAAGCTCGAACTCTGCACCGGCTACGAACTGGACGGTGAAACCACCGACATCCTGCCGATGGGCGCGGACGAGATCGAGCGCTGCACGCCGATCTACGAAACCCTCGAAGGCTGGAGCGAAAGCACCGTCGGCGTCACGCAGTACGACAAGCTGCCGGTCAATGCGCGGCTCTACCTGCAGCGCATCGAGCAGATCACGGGCGTGCCGATCCACATGGTGTCCACGAGCCCCGACCGCGACCACACGATCATGATGCGCCACCCTTACCTGGCCGACTGAAGAGGAAAAGAAGAACCATGTTGACCGAAGACGGCAAACATCTCTACGTCAGCTACGACGAGTACCACAACCTGATCGAGAAGCTCGCGATCAAGGTGCACCAGTCGGGCTGGGAGTTCGACACCATCCTGTGCCTGGCCCGTGGCGGCATGCGCCCGGGCGACGTGCTCTCGCGCATCTTCGACAAGCCGCTGGCGATCATGTCGACCAGCTCCTACCGCGCCGATGCCGGCACGATCCAGGGCCATCTCGACATCGCCCGCTTCATCACCACGCCCAAGGGCGAGATCGCGGGCAGGGTGCTGCTGGTGGATGACCTGGCCGACTCGGGCCACACGCTGCATGCGGTGATGGACATGCTGCGCAACAACTACAAGCCGATCAGCGAGCTGCGCAGCGCGGTGATCTGGACCAAGGCGCTGTCGACCTTCACGCCCGACTACTCGGTCGAGTACCTGGCGACCAACCCGTGGATCCACCAGCCCTTCGAGGGCTACGACTCGCTCGGCGCCGAGAAGCTGCTGGAGAAGTGGTCGGTCTGATCGGGCCCTAGCCGCCCCACGATCCGTCGCCGGAAGTGAGCATCGCGGTGTAGCGCCGCTGCATCTCTTCCGGCGTCAGTTTTTCGATGCTGTGGCCCACGTTCCAGCGATGGCCGAAGGGGTCGCGAAAAACCCCCGAGCGCTCGCCGTAGAACTGGTCCTGCGGCGCCATGTCGAGCGTCGCGCCGGCCGCCACGGCCCGCGCCACCACCGCATCGGCATCGTCCACATGCAGGTGCAGCGTGACGGCGCTGCCGCCGAGCGTCTTGGCGCTGCGGATGTCGTATTCGGCGAACTCGTCCGAGATCATCAGGATCGCGCCGTTGTGGAAGTCCAGTTCCGCGTGGCCGATGCGCCCGCTGGGCTCGGTGAGGCGGAAGATCTCCTTCACCTCGAAGACATCGCAATAGAAGTCGATGGCCGCGCCGGCATCGTCGACGCAGAGGTACGGAAACAGTTCGTGGATCGCCATGATGGTTGCCTTTCAGAGAGAGGGAACAGTGTCGTGGCGCCRATTCTGGGCCGCCGCGCCGCTACCGTCTTGAACGAAATTGACCTGTTGTGGCTGCCGGCACATGCCGCGGCGACGCGGCCCCCGCCTGCCGCCAGGCTTGCGGCGACATGCCCGCCAGCGCGGAGAACTCGCGGCTCAGGTGCGCCTGGTCGCTGTAGCCGGCGGTGAGCGCAATGTCGACCCAGTTCTGCGCCGGGTCGGCGGCCAGCGCCAGTGCGCGGTCGAAACGCATCACGCGTGCGTATTCCTTGGGGCTGAGGCCGACGGCGCCGCGGAAGAGCGCGATGAAGCGGCGATGGCTGTAGCCGCTGCGCGTCACCAGTCCGGCGATCGACGGGTTCTCGCGGGCGAGCGGATCGAGCGTCGCGGCGACGGCCGGGTGCAGGCCATGCAGGCCGGCGCTCAGCGAATCGATGACACGCTGGGCGAGCAGGGCTTCGAAGACCGCCAGCTGCCGTTCGAGGCTGCCCGCCGCATGGATCTGTTCGAGTGCGTCGTCGGCCTGCTGCGCGCCCCAGAGCGCATCGAGCGGCGTGTGCTGGCTGGCCAGTGCATCTTCGGGCACGCCGAGCAGGGCACGGGCGGCACCGGGCTGAAGCTGGGCACCGACGGATCGGGTGGCGACCGATACATCGCGCATGTAGAAGGCTGCGCGCGCGCCGCCGACGATCGCGTAGCCGCAGGTCTGGCCGTGCACGTCGTCGGGGCCGCCGAACAGCTTCAGCGGCGGACCCGAAAGCCGGAACACCAGGTGCATGCCGCCGGTGGGCAGCACATGCTCGCGCGCGCCCGGGCGTTCAGCGGGCTCGCCTTCGGGCGCCGATGCCCACAACAGCTTCACGAAGGGCTGCAAATGAGGGGGAGGGAGCCGCGTCAGCTGCATCGGCGCATTGTGCGGCGGAAGCCGCGACAAAAGCATCCGAGCCCGGATGCGCGGTCGCGCTAGCATTCACCCATGAGCAAGCCCTCCACGACCCTGATCCACCACCCCTACACCCCGCCCGCAACCTTCGCCGCGCCGCAGCCCGGCGTGTTCAAGGCGTCGACCGTGTTCTTCGCCGACGTGGCTGCCATGCGCGCACGCGACTGGAAGACCAAGGCCGGCTACACCTACGGCCTGCACGGCACGCCGACCACCTTCACCCTCGAGGAGCGCCTGGCCACGCTCGAAGGCGGCACCGAATGCCTGCTGGTGCCGAGCGGGCTGGCAGCCATCGCGCTGGTCTCGTTCGCCTTCCTGAAGACCGGCGACGAGGTGCTGATTCCCGACAACGCCTACGGCCCCAACAAGGCGCTGGCGACCGGCGAACTCGCGAACTTCGGCATTACCCACCGCATGTACGACGCGATGAACCCGGCCGATCTGGAGGCCAAGCTCTCGCACCGCACGCGGCTGGTATGGGTCGAAGCGGCCGGCTCGGTGACGATGGAGTTTCCGGACCTGCCCGCGCTGGTGGAAGTTTGCCGCGCGCGGGGCGTGATGACGGCGCTCGACAACACCTGGGGCGCAGGCCTGGCCTTCGCGCCCTTCGATTTCAACGGCACGGGGCAGGGTGTCGACATCTCGGTGCACGCGCTCACCAAGTACCCGAGCGGCGGCGGCGACGTGCTGATGGGCAGCGTGGTCACCAGCGACGAACGGCTGCACCGCGCGCTCAAGCTCACGCACATGCGCATGGGCTTCGGCATCGGCGTGGGGGATGTGGAAACGCTGCTGCGCTCGCTGCCGAGCATCGGGCTGCGCTATGCCGCGCACGACCGTTCGGCGCGCGAACTGGCCGGATGGCTCAACGGCTGTGAAGAGATCGCGCAGGTGCTGCACCCCGCGCTGGAAGATTCGCCCGGCCACGCCAACTGGCGCGCGCTGTGCGGCGCCACCGATCTGGCCGCGGGCCTGTTCTCGGTCGTGTTCGACGAGCGCTTCAGCACCGAGCAGGTCGACCGTTTCTGCGACAGCCTGAGGCTGTTCCGCCTCGGCTATTCATGGGGCGGGCCGATCAGCCTGGTGGTTCCCTACGACATCGGCCTGATGCGCGACGCGAGCGTGGCGCGTTGGCCGTACAAGGGCACGCTGGTGCGCTTTTCGATCGGTCTCGAGGACGTGGACGACCTGCGGGCCGACCTGCAGCAGGCACTGGTGCAGATGTAGAACCCGCCGCGCACAGTGGGAAGAAAGCACCGCAAGAGCCACCATGTCGCGCCGCCTGCCGCGCGTGCAGTGGCGGTGGCTCCACCGCCAGCGTCCGAGGCCGTCGCATCGCGCGTGCTGACTGTTCCGACGCACGTACTGGCGTCGCTGGCCGCGCCGCTGAGTGGCGTGCCGGACGTGACGACCACGCGGCTCCTGCTCGGTGGCATGGTGGCCCTGTTCGCGCTGATTGCGCTGGCGCTCGGCGCTGCGGTGGTGCTGCAGGATGACTGGTCCAACGCGCGTGGCAACGAAGCGATCCTCATGCTCGTGGGGCTGGTGCTGGTTGCGGCGCTGGGCGGTGGCCTCTGGTTTCTGCTGCGCCAGTTCTCACGCGTGGGCGAGGGACTGTTCCAGATCGATGCACAGGGCATGCGCTGGGGCGACCCGACCTCGCCGCGAGCCGTGGCCTGGCACGAGGTGTGCCGCACGCGCGCTGGCCTGTACGACGTGAAGACCGAGTTCGTGTCGAGCGAGGCGATCGTCAAGCGGCTGGTCTTCCAGCAAGCCGCACGAGGCTCCGGGCCCGCGGAAATCAGGCTGCCGCTGGCCCTGACCATCGACGCGGGACGCGTCCTTCGCTTCCGCAACCGGGCCGCGCTCCTGCGCGCGATACTGATCCGGCTTGCAACCCAGCCCCGACCGCGCCTGCGCTTCGATGCCGAGGTATTCATCGACGCCGGCATCGACCCCGAAACCTGGGAGCCCATGCCGGGCCCGAGGCGCTGGATGTGGCTTTCCTCCCTGGGGGCGCTGCTGCCGGTGCTGGCCGTGATATTCCTTTGGCCGCAGGGCCGGCACGTCGGCTGGATGGTGGTCGCGATCATCCTCGCCATGGTGGCCGGCGCCGGTGCCATGGGCTGGTTCATGCACCAGCGTTACCCCGGTTTGCAAGGTGTGTTCGAGTTCGAAACGCCGCCCGGTTCCGCACCTTGAGACCGCACCGTTATCGCTTACAGTAGGCCACGCACAGTCACCGTGACTGTCTCGCCTCAAGGAGAAGCAGTGGCAACACCAAATTACGGCTACGAGAAGCGCCAGAAAGAGCTGGCCAAGAAGAAGAAAAAGGAAGAAAAGCTTCGGGAAAAGGCGAATCGCAAACTCAGCCCGAGCAGCGACGGTCTGGCCCCCGGAGACCCGGAGACCGACGTGGCATCGCTCGAACGCGATCCCCCCACGGTGCCCGAGTTGCCCACCAAGAACGGTTGATCCGCTCCTGGCGTCCCCATCAAGAAGCCGCCGCAGGCCTGCGCCTGCGGCGGCTTTTTCTTGGGCCGCGCTGCGCCTTACCTGGGCAGCAGCTTGCGAAGTTCCGGCCAGACGTTGTCCAGCAGCTGCGGCTGCGCCACGGCCGTGGGATGGATGCGGTCGGCCTGGAACAGCGAGAGCGGGTCGGGCGCGTCGGCCACGCCCTTGAGCAGGAAGGGCACGAGCGCGGCCTTGGTCGCATTCGCCACCTTGGAGAACACCGCCTCGAAGCGCCGCGTGTAGTCGCCGCCATAGTTCGGTGGCACCTGGATGCCGACGATCAGCACCTTCGCGCCCGCGGCCTGCGCGGCCTTGGTGATCTGCAGCAGGTTGTCTTCGGTGTTCGCGAGCGGCAGGCCACGCAGGGCGTCGTTGGCACCGAGCTCCAGCACCACGTGGCTGGGCTTGTGCTGCGCCAGCAGGGCCGGAAAGCGGGCGCGTCCGCCCGAGCTGGTGTCGCCGCTGATGCTGGCGTTGACCACGGTGGCCGCGATCTTCTGCTGCGCAAGCCTTTTTTCCAGCAAGGGTACCCAGCCCTCGCCGCGCTTCAGACCGTACTCTGCGCTCAGCGAATCGCCCAGCACCAGGATCACCGGCTTGCCGGCACTGGTGGTCTGGGCTTGCGCCGCGGCCGCCCATGTCCCCGCGCTGCCTAGCACGGCGGTGGTCAAGATAAAGTCACGTCGATTCAAAACCAAAGCCTTTCCATGTCCCAACCCCCGTCTGATGCCATTGTCGCCGTCGAGCACGTGTTCAAGTCCGTCACCGATTCGGCCGGCACGCTGGACATTCTGCAGGACATCGATTTCACCCTGGGGGCGCGGGAAACCGCCGCCATCGTCGGCGCCTCGGGCTCCGGCAAGAGCACCCTGCTGTCGATCATCGCGGGGCTCGATACGCCCACGCGCGGCACGGTCAGGCTCTCGGGCGACGACATCTTCGCCATCGACGAGGACGAACGCGCCGCCCTGCGCGCCCAGCGCGTGGGCTTCGTGTTCCAGAGCTTCCAGCTGCTCGGCAACCTGAGCGCGCTCGAAAACGTGATGCTGCCGCTGGAGCTGGCCAACCGCAAGGACGCCCGCAAGGCTGCCACCGAGATGCTCGGCCGCGTCGGCCTCGGCCAGCGCCTCGGCCACTATCCCAAGGTGCTCTCGGGCGGCGAGCAGCAGCGCGTGGCGCTGGCCCGGGCCTTCGTGGTCCAGCCGGCCTTGCTGCTGGCCGACGAGCCCACCGGCAGCCTCGACTTCGCCACCGGCGAGCAGGTGATGAAGCTGATGTTCGACCTCAACCGCGAACTCGGCACGACGCTGGTGCTCGTCACCCACGACCGCGGCATCGCGTCCCGTTGCGAGCGCCGTATCACCATCGAGGCCGGGCGCGTGGTCCTTAATGAAAGAACGCCCGAATCGACCGTCGAGCAAGCCGCCTGAGCTATCGAATAGATAGCAAAACAACAACACGAGGAGAGGTTCATGGACAAGCTTCCACCCGAGGCCCTCGCAGCGCTGGAGCGCGGCAGGCTGATCGACGCCATCAAGATCGTGCGCGACCGCACGGGCCTCGATCTGAAGTCCGCCAAGGAGGCCGTCGAACGCTATGCCAACCGGCAGGAGGGGCCTGCGGACTGGCAGGAGGGCGACTGGGGCCGCGGTGAGCCCGAAGCAGCGGCGGGCGGTATGCAGGGCAACGGCCCCGCCGCGGTGCCGCCTGCCGCGCTCACGGCCCTGGCGCAGGGCAACAAGATCGAGGCCATCCGCCTCACGCGCGAAGCCACCGGCCTGGACCTGGCCGCCGCCAAGCAGCTGGTCGACAGCCACGAGAATCCGGCGGTGGGCAACTTCGGCCATTTGCCGTCGGGCATGCCGAGCCACCCGATGGCCGAGCCCGGCCGGGTACCGAACGGCGGCCGCCAGTGGCTGCCGATCGTCGTCGTCCTGCTGGTCGTGGCCCTGGCCTGGCTGTATTTCGGCGGAAAGGTCTGAGGCGATGATCGTTCCCCAGTTCTGGGCCGAGGGCCGCATCCAGGAGCGCGTGGCGGGCAAGCAGATCACCGTCAAGCGCTACGGCTGGTCCGACGACAGCCCGATCGCCGCACAGGCCCATGCCGACCAGCGCACCCGCGAGGCTTACGACCGCATCGCGAGCGGCGAGAAGCTCGAACGCCGCGAGCGCAAGCTGGCCTACAACGGCGCCGAGGGCGTGCCGATCCGCGAGGAAATCGTCGAGAAGCAGGGCGACAACGTCATCACCCGCAACGGCTACGGCGCGCGCTGCCTCAACACGCCCGACGTGCTGTTCGTCGACATCGATTTCGACGAACCCCTGCGCGGCAGCGTGTTCGGCTTTGCGCTGGCGCCGGCGCTGATTGCGGGCATCGTCGGCGGCTGGACCGCCAAGACCTGGGTGGGCGGGCTGATCGCGGCCCTCGTGGTCTTCGCCGTCGCCTACCGCATCGGTCTGGCCAGGAAGCGCGGGGAGGCCAGCAAGAACCCTGCGCCCGAGAAGCGCGCGGCCGAGCGCATCGGGCGCTTCATACACCAGCATCCCGACTGGCACCTGCGGGTCTACCGCACGCCCGCCGGATTCCGTTTGCTGGCGATGCACGATGTCTTCAGCCCGGCCGACATGGCGGTGGCCGACTGCTTCCAGGCGCTGGGCGTCGACAAGGTCTACGCGCGCATGTGCCGCAACCAGAACTGCTTTCGCGCCCGCCTGAGCGCCAAGCCCTGGCGCATCGGCATCGGCGAGCACATGCGGCCGCAGCCGGGCGTCTGGCCGGTGTCGCCCGAGAAGCTGCCCGCGCGCGACGCCTGGATCGCGCGCTACGAAAAGGCCGCCGAGGGCCATGCCGCCTGCCAGTACCTGGAGAGCGTCGGCAACAGCGAACGGGTGCATCCCAACGCGCTGGCGGTGCAGGCACTGCACGACGAGCGCACGCGTGCTCACAGCGGTCTGCCGATCGCCTGACGGACCAGGCCCCGGGGGTAGGGATAATCAGGGGATGTCTTCCCCCAAAGTGATCTTCGGCTTCCATGCCGTGGGCGTGCGCATCAAGACCGCGCCGAAATCGGTGCTCGAAGTGATGTTCGACGCCAGCCGGCGCGATGCGCGCATGAAACAGTTCATCGCGCGTGCGCAGGAAGCCGGCGTGCGGCTGGTCGAGGCCGATGGCCTGCGGCTGTCCAAGCTCAGCGGCAGCCACGGGCACCAGGGCGTGGCGGCGCGCGTCGAACCCGTCGCCCAGATCCGCTCGCTCGACGAGCTGCTCGAAGGCCTCGAAGAAGCCGGCACCGTGCCGCTGCTGCTGGTGCTCGACGGCGTGACCGACCCGCACAACCTCGGCGCCTGCCTGCGCGTGGCCGACGGTGCCGGCGCCCATGCGGTGATCGCCCCCAAGGACCATGCGGCCGGCATCAACGCCACCGTGGCCAAGGTGGCGAGCGGCGCGGCCGAGACGGTGCCGTACTTCATGGTGACCAACCTCGCGCGTACGCTCAACGAGCTCAAGGAACGCAGCATCTGGTGCGTGGGCACCAGCGACGACGCGCCCGGCACGGTCTACCAGAGCGACCTGAAGCGCCCGCTGGCGCTGGTCCTCGGCGCCGAAGGCGAGGGCATGCGCCAGCTCACCCGCAAGACCTGCGACGAGCTCGTGAGCATCCCGATGGCCGGCGCGGTCGAGAGCCTCAACGTCTCGGTGGCGAGCGGTGTGTGCCTTTACGAGGCGATGCGGCAGCGCAGCGCCTGATCTCCCGCTAGTCCTTCGACAGCGCTCCACCCTTGCGGTGGAAGTACACGAGCTCCGCCATGCGCCGCATCTGCGGCGTGCCGAGCAGATGGTTGAACATCCAGTCGCTCTGGAAGTTGTCGAAGGCCCAGCGCAGCGAGCGCTTCAGCAGAAAGCGCGGATAGCTGCGCACGAACCAGGTGGCCGGGTCGCCCACCTCGCCGCGCACGAAGCGCGCCACCGCCTCGCCCGCGCGCTCGCCATGCTGCAGAGCCGTGTGAATGCCGCCGGCCGTGACCGGCGACACCATGCCGGCCGCATCGCCCACCAGCAGCGCCCGCTCGCGCGCCACCACCGGCAGCACGCCGCCGCAGGGAATCATTCCCGCGCGCACTGCGACCGGCGGCGCATCGCCCGGCGACACCACCGACTCGATCTTGCGCAGCAGCGGGGCGAGCCGGAGCGCATTCGCGTCGTGGTGGCCCATGCGGCGCGCCAGCCCGATCTGGCTCACGCCCACGCCCTCGAGCGCCCAGCCGATGTAGCCGGGCGCCAGTTGGCGGTCGATGAAGCAATGCAGCAGGTCGGGCGCCATGCGCGCGCCCTGGTACTCGTGCTCGACGCCGTAGAGAAAGCGCGTGTTGCGCGAGAGGCCGAGCGCCTTGGCCACGCGCGAGTGCGGGCCGTCGGCACCGACGATGTAGGCGGCCGTGATGCAAGGGCCTTGCGCCACCGGGACTTCCCACCGGCCGTTCATCCACAGCGCCTGCTCGAACAGCGTGCCGAGCCGCACGTCGACGCCGCAGGCCCGCGTGGAATCCACCATCCAGTCGAGCAGCGCGGGCGCATCGGTGGCCCAGAACCAGTAGCCCGGCGCATGCAGGTCGACGTGCCGCATGTTGGGTGCGTAGAGCCGCACGCCTTCGATGCGCCGCACCAGCGCGGGTGGCACTTCCGCCAGCCAGGGCACGCTGTCGACCGCGTCCTTGACGATGATGCCGGTGGTATGGAGCTTGGCGCCGGCGCTGGCTTTCTTCTCGATCACCATCACGCTGAGTCCTGCGAGCGCGGCGGCGCGGGCGCAGGCCAGGCCGGCAAAGCTCGCGCCGACGACGAGCAGGTCCACCTTGACGTTGGCAAGGCCGCCGCCGGTCGCGAAGGCGGGCGCAGGGCAGGGCGCTGCGGATGAAGTGGGGAGTGGGGAAAAGAAGCTGGAAGAAGAGTGCATGGGCAGCTGACTGAGGCAATGCGCACCGCGGTCTGCGGTGCGCATGCGAAGTTAGCTACGCCATGTGCGTGCGGCGTGAAGCCTGTGTGAACTCGCGGTTCAGCGCGTCAGGACGGATCCTTGCTGCGCGTGCGGGCTACCGCGCTGAAGATGCCGATCCCCAGGACGATCAGCGCGCCGATACTGATGTAGAGCGTGGGAACGCCGGCCACCGAGGCACCCCAGGCGAGGCCGGCGAGGAAGATCAGAAAACCGATCATGTAGAGGACGAAAGACATCGGGTTCCTCCGGAAGCTGCGATGCCTTGCAGTATCCCGGCCGGCCCCCTGGCCCGGACCGGCCTGAATCGCCTCTGCGTGTGGGAGCTTGCCTACCGCGCGGCTATTCCGGGCAGGCCACGAGCAGGTAGCGGCAGGCGGTGCGCCCCAATGCCTTGAAGACCAGCGGCCGGTCCACGCCGAAATCGAGGCAGTCCCCGGGCGCCAGTTCGAAGCGCTCGTCGCCGTAGTCGACCCGCAGGGCACCCTCGAGCATCCACAGGCATTGGCGGTAAGGCTTGCCGCTCCATCGCGGATAGCCGACCTGCGCCGAGCGCGGCAGTTCGACCTCGACCAGTTCCACGCCGCTGCCCGTGCTGCGCTCTGCAACCTGGCGGCGCAGGTAGCCCGCTTCAGGGTCGCGCCAGACTTCCTGCGCGGCCCTTGTGCGAAGCCTTTGAGGGCCTTCCTTTTCCTCGGTCAGCAGTTGGGCCAGCGACACGCCGAGCCCGGCGGCCAGCCTTCCCAGCAGCACGGCCGTGGGGCTGCTCTGCGCGCGCTCCACCTTCGAGATCATCGCCTTGCTGACACCCGACAACTCGGCCAGCTCGGCCAGGCTGAGCCCCTTGGCCTGGCGCAGCGCCAGCAAACGGGTGGCAATGAGTGCGTCGATGTTGTCGTCGGATTCGCCCGAGGGAGATGAAGTGTTTCTCATATGAGATTATTATTCTCCTATATTGAACGAGAGAAACACCATGCGTCTCATCGCCTGCACCGAAGAAGCCCATTCCGGCGCCATCCTCGCCATCCTCAACGAAGCCATCGTCACCTCCACCGCGCTGTACGACTACAAGCCGCGCACGCCCGAGAACATGGTGGCCTGGTTCGCCACCAAGCGCGCCAACGGGTTCCCCGTGATCGGTGCGGAGGACGAGAACGGCAAGCTGCTGGGCTTTGCGAGCTACGGCACCTTTCGTGCCTTTCCCGCCTACAAGTACACGGTCGAGCACTCGGTGTATGTCGAGGCCGGCCACCGAGGCGCGGGCCTCGGGCGCACGCTCATGGAGGCGATCGTTGCCGAGGCGATCGCGCGGGACGTGCATGTGATGGTCGGTGCCATCGACGCCGCGAATGCCGGCAGCATCGGGCTGCACGAAAGGCTGGGCTTCGCGCATGCCGGCACGGTGCAGCAGGCCGGGTTCAAGTTCGGCCGCTGGCTCGACGTGGCGTTCTACCAGCGGATTCTGGCGACGCCGCTGAACCCGGTCGACGGTTAGACGCGGCTGCTCAGGCCGCCGTCTCGGCGCTGGCGCGGTCGAGCATGTCGATGGTGCCCGCGTCGAGCTTCAGCTGCGTCGCGACCACCAGCTCCTCGAGCTGCGCGATGGAGGTGGCGCTGGCGATGGGCGCCGTCACGCTCGGCCGTGCGATCTGCCAGGCGATCGCGACCTGGCCCGGCTTGGCGTTGTACTGCTGCGCCACCTTGTCGAGCGCATCGAGGATGCGCAGGCCGCGCGGGTTCAGGTACTTCTTGGTCGTGTTGGCGCCGCGCGCGCTCTTGGACGCATCGGCCTCGGTGCGGTACTTGCCGGTCAGGAAGCCGGCCGCGAGCGCATAGAAATTGATCACGCCGACTTCGCGCTTCAGGCACAGCGGTTCCAGGGCGTCTTCGAACACGGCGCGGTCATACAGGTTGTAGAGCGGTTGCAGGCTCTCGTAGCGCGCAATGCCAAGGCGCTCCGACACGTCCAGCGCTTCGGCCAGCCGCGGCGCGGTGTAGTTCGAGGCGCCGATGGCGCGCACCTTGCCCTCCTTGATCAGCGCATCGAAGGCGCCGAGCGATTCCTCGAGCGGCGTGCCGGCGTCGTCGTCGTGCGACTGGTAGAGGTCGATGTAGTCGGTCTGCAGCCGCTTGAGCGAGGCTTCGACCGCCTCGCGGATGTACTTGGGCGACAGGCCCACCTTGCCTTCGCCCATCGGCTTGCCGACCTTGGTGGCCAGCACCACGCGGTTGCGCTTGCCGCTCTGTTTGAGCCACTTGCCGATGATGGTCTCGGACTCGCCACCGGTATGCCCCGGCACCCAGGCCGAGTAGACGTCGGCGGTGTCGACGAAGTTGAAGCCCGCGTCGAGCCAGGCATCGAGCAGCTTGAAGGAGGCCGCCTCGTCGACGGTCCAGCCGAACACGTTGCCGCCGAAGGCGAGCGGTGAAACCAGGAGGCCGGAGCGGCCGAGCGGGCGAAGTTGCGACATGAGGAGTCTTCCTGAGGAGGATGAGAAGGAGGGGTTAAACGAAGCCCACCGCACCGAGCAGCGCACCGGCCCCAAGCAGCCAGAGCAGGTGGATGCGCGTGCGCCAGACGATAAGTGCGGCCACGCCGGTCAGCAGCCACAGGTGCCAGGCAGGCGCATTGCCAGCATGGTTACCCGCGGCCAGCACCCAGCCGGTGGCGATCAGCAGGCCCACCACCACCGGTGCCATGCCCTGCTTGAAGGCACGCACTTCGCGGCGGGTGCGGTTGCGGTGGCCCCAGCGGGTGGCGAAGTAGGTGAGGGTGGTGCTCGGCACCATGATCCCGACCATGGTGACCATGAGGCCGAAGAAGCCGAGCAGCCAGGCCGTCGGCCCGGCGCCGATGCCGCCGCCCGCGTTGAGCCCGACGTTCCAGCCCATCAGCGCGACGAACAGCACATTGGGCCCGGGCGCGGCCTGGGCGATGGCGACCGAGGAGCTGAATTGCGCATCGGTGAGCCAGCCGTGCTGGGCGACCAGGTAGCGGTGCATGTCGGGCACCGTGGTGATGGCGCCGCTGATCGAGAGCAGCGAGAGCAGCAGGTACTGGCCGAAGAGGGCGAGCCAGTCGTGCCATTGCATGGCGATGGTCATGGCGCGATCTTCCGCCAGGTCCAGACGCAGGCCACGCCGCCCACCACCAGCAGCACCCAGCCCAGCGGAATCTTCAGCCCGGCGATGGCGCCGAACACCAGTGCCACGAACGCCAGGCAGGTCGCAAAGCCCAGCGGATGCCTGCGCAACTGCGGCAGCAGCTTGATCCCGGTGGCGGCGATCAGCCCGCCCGACACGGCGCCCATGCCGCGCAAGGCCCCGGCCACCTGCGGGTTGGTGGCGTAGTGCGCATAGAGAACGGCCAGCGCAAGGATGACGACGAGGGGAATGGTCAGCATGCCCGCCACGGCGGCGAGCGCGCCGCGCAGGCCGAAGTAGCGGTCGCCGATCATCAGGCCGAGGTTGATCACGTTGGGCCCCGGCATCACCTGGGCCACGGCCCAGTCCTCGAGGAACTGCTCGGGCGTGAGCCACTTCTTCTTCTCGACCATCTCGCGCTGGACGATGGCGAGGACGCCGCCGAATCCCTGCAGCGCGAGCCAGGTGAATGAAACAAAAAGGTCGCGTGGCGACCGGGGTTGCGGAGGGTCTGGCGGCGCTGCCGCGCCTGAGGGGGACGGGTGCATGTGGGAGCGATTATCGTAGGCAGACCTGCAACATGCCGGGTATCGGGCCGACATGCCTGCGGGCGATACAACAGGAACATGCCATGCTCATGYAAATCCGCGCGCTTCTCGATCTCTGCAGACGGGCCTTCGCGTCGTGGTCGAACGACTACGCCCCGAGCATGGGGGCGGCGCTGGCCTACTACACGGTGTTCTCCATTGCACCGCTGCTGCTGATCGTGATCGCGGTGGCCGGCCTGGTCTTCGGCCAGGAGGCCGCGCGCGGCGAGATCTTCGCGCAGCTCTCGGGCCTGATGGGCGAGCAGGGCGCCGCGGCGGTGCAGGGCATGCTGCAGGCGGTCAACAAGCCGACCGAAGGCATCGTGGCCACCGTGATCGGCATCGGCCTGCTGGTGGTCGGCGCGACCACCGTCTTCGGCGAACTGCAGGATGCGCTCGACCGCATCTGGCGCGCACCGGCCCGCACGAAGAACAAGGGCCTCTTCAACCTTCTGCGCGTGCGGCTGCTGTCGTTCAGCATGATCATGGGCATCGGCTTCCTGCTGATGGTGTCGCTGGTGGCCAGCGCGGCACTGGCAGCGCTCGGCAAGTGGTGGTCGCCGGTGTTCGGCGCCTGGGAGACGACGGCCCAGGTCGTCAACTTCGTCTTCAGCTTCGCGATGGTGACGGTGGTCTTCGCGATGATCTACAAGATCATGCCGCGTGCCAGGGTGCAATGGCGCGACGTGTGGGTGGGCGCGGCGGTCACGGCGCTGCTCTTCACGGTCGGCAAGCACCTGATCGGCCTGTACATCGGCAAGAGCAGCGTGGCCTCGGGCTACGGCGCCGCGGGCTCGCTGGTGGTGGTGCTGGTGTGGGTGTATTACTCGGCGCAGATCTTCCTGCTCGGCGCCGAGTTCACCTGGGTCTATGCGCGCACCTTCGGGTCGATGAAGGACTCGAAGGATGCGATCGATGCGAATCCCTCGCCGACGCGCGACGTGCCGCTGGCGCACGACGAGCGCTGACGCTATCCGGCGAATCCGCCCTCTTCGAGAAACTTCCGCTCTTCGGCCGTGGAGGTGCGCCCGAGCATCCGGTTGCGGTGCGGGAAGCGGCCGAAGCGGGCAACGATGTCCCGGTGCAGCACGGCAAAGCGCTGCGTGTTGTCGTCGAGCGCCGCATTGAGCGCGACCGAGCGCTCCTGTTCGTCCAGCACTTCCGAGTGCATGAAGGGCAGATAGAAGAACCGGCGCAGTGCCTCATCGACCTGCAGGTCGAACCCTGCGTCGACCGCCTTGTGCGCCACGGCCAGCGCCAGGCCATCGGTGGCGAGCATGTGCGGATTGTTGCGCCAGGCGTTGCGTGGCAACTGGTCGAGCAGCACCAGAAGTGCCAGCGTGCCTTCTGCGTCGTGGGTCCAGTGGTCGAGCTGGCCGCGGGCGGCGGCATGGTGGGCGGCCGAGAAGCGAGAGAGGAATTCGGCGTCGAATGCGTCGTTCTTGGCAAACCAGCGGTCGGGGCCGGCTTCGCGCCAGAAATCGGCCACGTCGCGAGCGGTAGGGAGGGCTTGGGAAGTCATCGCCGCATTCTCTTTCAGCCGGTGGCTGGCAAGCAAAGACGGGGTGGTGGCCGACAAGCCAGGGCCCGGCGCCTGCCTATGCTGTAGACGCTTTCACAACCCAGGAGATAAAGCTCATGACCAAATATGGCACCTTTTTGCGCGCAGCCCTCGTCACCGGGGTGGCCAGTGCCGCGCTGGTCGGCTGCGGGATGATGTCGAAGTCGAACACGGCCAGCTTCAGCGGCGCGATGAACGCGGCCAGCGAGGTCCCGCCCAACATGACGCGCGGCAGCGGCCTGGCCGAAGCCTGGCTCAACCGGGACACCAACGTCCTCAAGTACAAGATCACCTACACCGGCCTGAGCGGTCCGGCCACGGCGGCGCATTTCCACGGCCCTGCCGCGGCGGGTGCGAATGCCGGCGTGGTGCTGCCGTTCGCCAACGCAGCCAGCCCCATCGAAGGCCAGGCCACGCTGACACCCGCGCAAGCTGCCGACCTGGTGGCTGGCAAGTGGTACGCCAACATCCACACGGCGGCCAATCCGGGCGGCGAGATTCGCGGGCAAATGCTTCCCAAGATGTGATCGTCCGCAGGATTTCCCGCGGCGCCTGATGGCGGCATGACAGTGGTCAGGTTGGTGTCGCGGGGCTGGTGTCAAATGACACCATGACAACGAAGAAGCCCCGTGCCGCCGCCCAGACCCTCAACACTTTCGCGGCACGCCGCGAAGACATGCGCGATGCACGCAAGGCCCTCGTCCTCCAGGGCGGGGGCGCGCTCGGTGCCTACCAGGCGGGCGTGTACGCCGCGCTCAGCGAGACCGCGCTGCAGCCGCACTGGATCGCAGGCGTTTCCATCGGCGCCATCAATGCGGCGCTGATCGCCGGCAATGCGCCCGAGCAGCGGGTCGACAGACTGCGCGAGTTCTGGCACCTGGTGTCTTCCGGGCCTGCGCAGCGCCTGCCGTCGTGGCTGGGCGATCGCGCCACGCAGAACCAGTGGAGCGCCACCATGGCCTCGCTGGTCGGCATTCCGGGGTTCTTCGAGCCACGGTATTCGCCGACCCTGCTGATGGGCGGTGCGGCACCGCTGCTGAGTTACTACGACACCTCGCCGCTCAAGGCCACGCTCGAGCGCCTGGTCGATTTCGACCGCATCAACGCCTGCGAGGCGCGCTTCAGCGTGGGGGCCGTCAATGTGCGCACCGGCAACTCGGTGTACTTCGACAACACGCGCCAGCGCATCGGGCCCGAGCACATCATGGCCAGCGGTGCGCTGCCGCCGGGCTTTGCGCCGGTCTCCATCGACGGCGACGACTACTGGGACGGCGGCATCGTCTCGAACACGCCGCTGCAGTACGTGCTCGACATGCACCCGCGCTCCGAGCCGCTGGTGGTGCTGCAGGTCGACCTGTTCAACGCGCGCGGCGACATGCCGCAGACGCTCTCGGGGGTGATGGAGCGGCAGAAGGACATCACCTATTCGAGCCGCACCCGCATGAACACCGATGCGATGGCCGCCAACATGAACCTGCAGCAGGCGATCGCCGACCTGATCTCGAAGCTGCCGCCTCACCTGCGCAAGGACCCGAGCGTGATCGCGGTGCAGGCCGAACTGACGCACCAGCCCATCGACATCTTTCACCTGATCTACCGCGACAAGCCCTACGAGCTCGAGTCGAAGGACTACGAGTTCTCGCGCGCCGCGGTCGAGGAGCATTGGGAGTCGGGCGCACGCGACATGCGCAAGACGCTGGCGCATCCCGAAACCCTGCGCAGCGATGCGACCGTGAACGGCGTGACCACCTTCGACCTCGGCGAGCATGGCTTGGGGCGCGTCAAGCGGCCGGGCCTGTCGCGCTGAAGGAGAGGATTCAGGTTCGACTAAGAAACCAGCGCCAGACTGGACCGGCCACTTCAACAGGAGGAAATGTTCGTGAACATCGAAGATGTACGGCGGCAGGCTTTCGCCATGCCGCTCACCAGCCCTGCCTTTCCGCCCGGACCGTACCGGTTCGTGCGCCGCGAGTTCCTCATCGTCACCTACCGCACGGACATGGACGCACTGCGCGCCGTGGTGCCCGAGCCGCTCGAAGTGGCCGAGCCGCTGGTCAAGTACGAATTCATCCGCATGCCCGACTCCACAGGCTTCGGCGACTACACGGAATCGGGCCAGGTCATTCCGGTGCAACTGCGCACCGCCAGGGGCGTGGAGCAGGGCGCCTACGTGCATGCGATGTACCTCGACGACCATCCGCCAATTGCCGGCGGCCGCGAGCTCTGGGGCTTTCCGAAGAAGCTCGCCTCGCCGGTGCTGTCCTACGAAACCGACGTGATCGTCGGCACGCTCGACTACGGCAAGGTGCGGGTGGCCAAGGCCACCATGGGCTTCAAGCACCGCGCGCTCGATCCCGCGCCGATCCTTGCGGGCATCGCACAGCCGAACTTCCTGCTCAAGATCATTCCGCACGTCGACGGCACGGCCCGCATCTGCGAGCTGGTGCGCTATCACATGGTCGATGTCACACTGCATGGCGCATGGACCGCGCCGGCTTCGCTCGAACTGCATCCGCATGCGCTGGCGCCGGTGGCCGACCTGCCGGTGCGCAAGGTCGAATCGGCCGTGCACTACATCGCCGACATGACGCTCGCGCTGGGCACAGTCGAGCACGACTACCTCGCCTGATTCTTGCTGTCTTCCCTTCATTCCAACCCTCAAGGAACATTCACCATGCAACTCAAGGACAAGGTCGCCTACATCACCGGCTCGGCCAGCGGCATCGGCAAGGAAATTGCCATCCTCTTTGCGCAGGAAGGCGCCAAGATCATCATCGCCGACCTCAACAAGGAGGCGGCCGATGCCACGGCCGCCGAGCTCAAGGCCACGGGCGCGCAGGCCATCGGCGTGGGCGTGGACGTGACCAACGAAGACCAGGTCAACGCCTCGGTCGAAGAAGGCGCCGCGGCCTTCGGCGGCATCGACATCCTGATCAGCAACGCGGGCATCCAGATCGTGCACCCCGTCGAGGAGTTCAGCTTTGCCGACTGGAAGAAGATGCTCGCGATCCATCTCGATGGCGCCTTCCTCACCACCAAGGCCTGCCTGAAGCACATGTACGCGCAGGGCCGTGGCGGCAGCGTGATCTACATGGGCTCGGTGCACTCGAAGGAAGCTTCGCTGCTGAAGGCGCCTTATGTCACCGCCAAGCACGGCCTCATCGGCCTCGCCAAGACGGTCGCGAAGGAAGGCGCCAAGCACGGCGTGCGCGCCAACGTGATCTGCCCGGGTTTCGTGCGCACACCGCTGGTCGAGAAGCAGATTCCCGAGCAGGCCAGGACGCTGGGCATCAGCGAGCAGGAAGTCATCAAGAACGTGATGCTCAAGGAAACGGTCGATGGCGAATTCACCACCACCGAAGACGTGGCGCGCGTGGCGCTGCTGTTTGCGGGCTTCCCGACCAACGCACTCACCGGTCAGTCGCTCGTCGTGAGCCACGGCTGGTTCATGCAGTAGCTGCTACAGCTTCAATTCCCAGGTCTCGCCCACGAGCTGCTGGCCATAGCTCACGTGCGGCTCCGACTTGGTGAGCTGGAAGCCGCGCTTGGCATAGATGCCGCGTGCGGCCAGCAGGCAGCTGTTGGTCCACAGCACCATCTTCCTGTAGCCCTTGCGGCGCGCGAAGGCGATGCATTCGTCGACCAGCCGGCCGCCCAGGCCCAGCCCGCGCGCGGCCGGTGCCAGGATCAGCAGGCGCAGCTGCGCCACGCTCGCCGATTTGCGCACCACGAAGATCGCGCCCACGCGCTCGCCGTTCAGCTCGGCGATCCAGCAGCGCTCCCATTCGGGCTGGAACTTGAGCAGGAACTCCCCCGCGATGCCTGCCACCAGCGCCTCGAAGCTGCTGTTCCAGCCGTATTCGCGCGCATAGATCTCGCCGTGCTGTTGCACCACCCAACCGATGTCGCCGGGCGCCGGATCGCGCAGGATCACGGCCTGGGGCCTGGCGGGGGCGGCTGCAGGGTCGAGCAGCGACTGCATCGTGCCCATCGCCTGAACCAGCTGCTGCCGCTGGGCCGGGGCGAGCGACGAGAGCAGTGCGGCCGCTTCGTCGCGTGACTTCTGTTGCAGGGGCGCGAATGCGGCATGGCCGGCTTCGGTCAGGCGCAGCACGCTCTGGCGGGCGTCGCGCGGGTGCGGCGCACGCGTGAGCCAGCCTTCGGTCTCGAAGCGGCGCAGGATGCGGCTCATGTAGCCCGCGTCGAGCCCGAGGTCGCGGCCGATCTCGCTCGCAACGGCTGTTTCGCGGTGCGCCAGTTCGTACAGCACGCGCACATCGGTCAGCGACATCTCGCTGCCAAGGTAGGGATCGAGGGCGCCGATCCGGCGCGTGTAGAAGCGGTTGAACTGCCGGATCGCCTTGACGGCGCTGGCATCGACGGTGGGCGAGGGCGTGGACATGATTGCCATTGTCATTCAATTGGTTGACTTTGGCAACCAAATGAGACCTTGGAGGCGCCCGGTCACTGGATGTTTGCCGCGACAGGGATGCTGGAAAACCCTAAAATCGAGGGTTGCCCACAACAGCGTCGCCACGGCGCTGTCCACACCCACCGATGAACGCTCCCGTCGACGTCTCCTTTTTTGCGCGTGCCGCCAAGCCGCTGACCAGCTACCGCAAGTACTGGGCGGCCCGCTTCGGCACGGCCAAGTTCCTGCCGACCACGCGCAAGGAAATGGAAGCGCTCGGCTGGGACAGCTGCGACATCATCGTGGTGACGGGCGATGCCTATGTCGATCACCCCAGCTTCGGCATGTCGGTGATCGGCCGCATGCTGGAGGCGCAGGGCTTCCGCGTGGGCATCATTGCCCAGCCCGACTGGCAGAGCGCCGAGCCTTTCAAGGCGCTCGGCAGGCCGAACCTGTTCTTCGGCGTGACCGCCGGCAACATGGATTCGATGATCAACCGCTACACGGCGGACCGGAAGATCCGCAGCGACGACGCCTACACGCCCGGCGACGTCGGCGGCTCGCGGCCCGACCGCGCGGCCATCGTCTATTCGCAGCGCTGCAAGGAAGCCTGGAACGACGTGCCGATCATCCTCGGCGGCATCGAGGGGTCGCTGCGCCGCATCGCCCACTACGACTACTGGTCGGACAAGGTACGCCGCTCCATCGTCGTCGATTCGAAGTGCGACCTGCTGCTCTACGGCAACGCCGAGCGCGCCATCGTCGAGATCGCGCACCGCCTGGCCGCGAAGGAGCCGGTGCAGCAGATCACCGACGTGCGCGGCACCGCCTATGTGCGGCGCGAAACGCCCGAGGGCTGGTTCGAAATCAACTCCACCAGCGTGGACGAACCGGGCCGCGTCGAGGCGCACGTCAATCCGTACCTGATGGTGTCGGACCAGGCCAAGGCCAACGGCGCCACCTGCGCGAAGGAAGACGAAGCACAGGCCGTGGCGCAGGCTGCGGAAGCGGCCGGCTCCGCGGCGGTCAATCCGGCGATCAAGCCGCTGACCTTCATGCCCAACCCGGCACTGGCGTCGCGCACGAGGATCAAGGTTCCGCCGCGCGACCGCTCGGTGATCCGCCTGCCTTCCTACGAGCAGGTGCGCAGCGACCCGGTGCTCTACGCGCACGCCAACCGCGTGCTGCACCTCGAGACCAACCCCGGCAACGCCCGCGCACTCGTGCAGGCGCACGGGGAGGGCACCACGGCGCGCGACGTGTGGATCAACCCGCCGCCCGTCCCGCTCACCACGGCCGAGATGGACCACGTGTTCGACCTGCCGTATGCGCGCAGCCCGCACCCGCGCTACGCCGACGAGAACGGCAGCCACGACGGCGCGACCAAGATCCCCGCGTGGGAAATGATCCGCTTCAGCGTGAACATCATGCGCGGCTGCTTCGGCGGCTGCACCTTCTGCTCGATCACCGAGCATGAAGGCCGCATCATCCAGAGCCGCTCGGAAGAATCGATCATCAAGGAGGTCGAGGCCATCCGCGATTCGGTGAGCGGTTTCACCGGCACCATCTCCGACCTCGGCGGCCCGACGGCCAACATGTACCGACTGGGATGCAAGAGCCCCGAGATCGAGTCGGCGTGCCGCAAGCCCAGCTGCGTGTACCCCGGCATCTGTCCGAACCTGGGCACCAACCACGATCCGCTCATCAAGATCTACCGTCGCGCACGTGCATTGAAGGGCATCAAGAAGATCCTGATCGGTTCCGGCCTGCGCTATGACCTGGCCGTGCAGTCGCCCGAGTACGTGAAGGAGCTGGTGCAGCACCACGTCGGCGGCTATCTCAAGATCGCGCCCGAGCACACCGAGCAGGGCCCGCTCACGAAGATGATGAAGCCCGGCATCGGCAGCTACGACAAGTTCAAGCAGATGTTCGAGAAGTTCTCGGCCGAGGCGGGCAAGAAGCAATACCTCATTCCGTACTTCATCGCCGCGCACCCGGGCACCAGCGACGAGGACATGATGAACCTCGCGATCTGGCTCAAGAAGAACGGCTTCCGCGCCGACCAGGTGCAAACGTTCTACCCGTCGCCCATGGCCACCGCGACGACGATGTACCACACCAACAAGAACCCGCTGCGCAAGATCACGCGCGAGAGCGAGACGGTGGACATCGTGCGCGGCGACAAGCGCCGCCGCCTGCACAAGGCCTTCCTGCGCTACCACGATGCCAACAACTGGCCGCTGCTGCGCGAAGCGCTCAAGAGCATGGGCCGCGCCGACCTGATCGGCAACGGCAAGCACCACCTGATCCCGACGTGGCAGCCGTTGACCGATGGCGGCTACACGAGCGCACGGCGCAAGAACTCGACCTCCGCGCCGGCTGCCGCCAAGGCTGCGGCACCGGTTCGCCTGGCACCGGTGAAGCCCTCGAAGGGTCGCATGCTCACGCAGCACACCGGCCTGCCTCCGCGCGACAACGGCAGCGGTGGCGGCAAGCCGGTCAACAAGCCTTCGCGCAAGGTTCGCTGATCGCTGGCGCGCAGCGGGCAACCGCTACGCGTACTGCATCTCGCCGTTTC
Source organism: Variovorax sp. P4_B10 (assembly GCF_056402375.1). Lineage (NCBI taxonomy): Bacteria > Pseudomonadati > Pseudomonadota > Betaproteobacteria > Burkholderiales > Comamonadaceae > Variovorax > Variovorax sp. P4_B10. The sequence goes on from NZ_JBFUHN010000001.1 coordinate 111,143, forward strand.
CGAAAGACCAGTTCTCCTTCATCACCTCGATGAGGTTGATGAATACATCCTCGCGCCGGATGCCCAGCTTCTCGTGCAGGTCGTCGGCCACGCGCTTGTAGAACGCCTTCTTCATCTCGATCGTGCGCCCCTGGTTCAGCGTGACCTGGATCAGCACGAAGCCCGGCGAGTACGCAATGTCCAGATAGCTTTGCGGATGCACCAGGTCTTGCGCGGCATGCCGCGTGATCACCTGGAACTTGTCGTCCTTCGGCACGTTGATGGTCTCGGTCATGGCTTGGTAGATCAGGTCGCCGATGACGGGGCCGAGCGTTTCCGGTGACGCATCGGACAGTTCGATTCGAACGAGTGGCATGGTCGATTTCTCGCGAGCAACAAAGGGAAATTTCAGTCTGGCACAACACGCATCGGGTGTCAGAGCGCGGGCGAAATGCCCCGCAGCCAGAAGACCCAGGCCAGCACCGCCGCGCAATGAAGAACGACCGTGGTGCGATACACGAGCAGGAAGCTGCGCTTGCTCGACTTGTGGCGCAGCAGCCTTTGCGCGGCCCACGCGCCCGGCCAGCCGCCCGCCAGCGCGAACAGGTGCAGGGTGTTTTCCTTCGTGCGCCAGCGGCCGGTGCGGGCGGCGTGCTTGTCGAGCGCATAGGCCGCGAAGGCCAGCAGGCTCAACCCCGCGACGACTGCGAACACCAGTGGCGGCAGGCGACCGAGCCAGACGGCTGCGCCGAGCAATACCCCATAGGCCCCGATGAAAAGCAGGCCCCACGAGGCCGGTGATTCGGATGTGCCCGCGCCACCACCGCGCGGATTCGTGCGCGGCGCAGGGCGGCGATGACCGTTGGCCGGTGCGCGACTCGGCTGAGGTCGCGAGGCACCAGCCGAGGCAACTGCCTGCACGGCCACGGCGCGCGGTCCCTTGCCGCCGACATGGATCTCTTCGAAGCTCAGTTCCATGCCCACCTGCGGCTTCACCTGCCGGTCATTGAAGTCACGCAGATGCACGAACACGTCGGCCGACACGCCGGGACTGCGGATGAAGCCGAAGCCGCGCTCGGCCTCCCAGCGTACGAGTCGACCTTGGCGTTTCATGATGGCGAGCGAGCAGGAAGAGGGCGCATGGGCGGCGATTCTCTCTTGCCGCCGGCAGGCGCCGCTTCTATCATCGGCCGCTCATGCATCTGCACCACTCTCCCCCTCCGTCGACCCGCAGCTGACGCGCGCCTCGTGCCGCGCTCAGACCCGCAAGTGGTCGCCGCCTTCCGCCTTCTTCGCGAGGCTGGACGACGGCCGGATGGTCATGCCCGCCCTCGACAGAAAAGCGCGGCGGGCGTCATGGAGAACTTTCAACAATGAACGCAAGAATGACTGCCGCCCTGGCCTGGGGCGGCGTGCTGCTGGCCGGTACGCTGTGGGGTGGCGGCGCGCTGGTGGCGCAATTTCTCATCGATGGCGGCATGGCGCCGCAGAGCCTCTCGCTGGCGCGCTTCGCGCTCGGCGTGCCGCTGCTGTGGTGGCTGCACTGGCGTGTGCAGCGCAGGCGGCCATCGCCTGACGCGCGTTGGAGCGACCTGTCTCGAAGGGAGCAGTTCCAGGTGGTCGGCACCGGCGCCGCGATGGCGCTGAACGTGAGCTGCTGGTTCGCGGGCATCGCGCATCTGGGGGCCGCGTTGCCGACGGTGATTTCGATCTGCTGCGCGCCGGTGATCGTCGCACTCGTGTCGGTGATGTGCGGCTATGAACGCTTCGGCCTGCGCCTGCTTGCCGGACTCGGATTGGCGCTCGCGGGCGTGGCGCTGCTGGTGATGCCCGCCGGCGGCTGGGGGCCACTGCCTGCGGGGCATGTCGCGGGGCTGGCGTGGTCGTTCGGCTCGGCCTTCTGCTATGCGCTGGTGGTGCTCGGCAACGCGCGCATGCCTGTGCGCGTGCCGGCCGTCACTGCGTCCGCATGGGGCATGAGCGTCGCGGCGCTGTGCATGCTCGCGGTCGCGTGGCCAACGGGCATCACCTGGCCGAGCGGCACCGCTCAATGGTTGGGCGCGGGCTACACCGGCGTGGTGACCACCTCGGTGGCTTACCTGGCCTTTGCCTGGGGCGCGAGGCGCCTTTCGCCCACGGCGGCGGTGGTCGGCACGCTGATCGAGCCGTTGGTGGCGGCCTTGCTCGCAGCGCTGCTGCTGGCTCAGCCGATGGCACTGCGCCAGTGGGCGGGCGCGGTGCTGCTGGCCGGTGCCATGCTGCTGCTCATGCGGCGAGCGCCGTCATGAGCATGGCGCTTCAATGCGCCTCGGCGGCGATGGCCTCCCGGATGCCTTCCTCGCGCAGCGGGTAGTCGGCGCCCGGCAGGTGCAGCGCGGCCTGGTCCGGCACGGGCGTGGCGCAGTCCTTGTGGATCACGCCGTCCTTCATCACCAGGTTGATCCGGGCGGGGTCGGTCAGCAGCGCCAGGTTCTTCAGCGGGTCGCCATCCACCAGGATGATGTCGGCCAGGAAGCCGGCCTTCAGCTGCCCGAGTTCGTCGGGCCGCAGCATGATCTGCCCGCCCAGGCTGGTGGCCGCGCGCAGCGCCTCCGCGGGCGTCATGCCGATGTAGTCGACGAAATACTGCAGGTCGTTGGCGTTGGTGCCGTGCGGCATCCAGGCAAAGCCGTAGTCGCCGCCCGGCAGGATGCGGATGCCGCGCTTGTGCATCTTGCGCAGCGATTCGGTGGCCACCTCGAGCTCGCGCTTGTAGCCCATGGTCTCGGCCACCGATTCGGTGATGCCGTACTCGGCCGCGTTGTAGGTCGTGCGAATGAGCCAGCCGATGCCGGGCGCGACGAAGTGCTTGTCCTTCGCGGCTTCGAGCATGTCGAGCGCTTCCTCGTCGGCAAAGCTCGCGTGGTAGACCATCTCGATGCCGTGCCGCACGCATTGCTTCACCGATTCGCTCGACCGCGCATGCGCCGCCATGCGCTTGCCATAGCGCTTGGCCTCCTGCGCGAGCATGGCCACTTCCTCTTCGGCGAAGGGTGACATTTCGGCGGGCAGGCCGGCGATGTATTCGCCCGACAGATTGATCTTCAAATGGTCCACGCCGTACTTGATGAAGGTGCGCGCCGAGCGGCGGATTTCTTCCGGCCCGCTGCAGACACTGCCGAAGCTCAGCTCCTCGAACTTCATGTGCGGCAGCGTGTTGTCGCCCAGCGCGCCGATGGTCGTGATCTCCTGGCTGCCGGCCAGGTAGCGCGGGCCGGGGAACTCGCCGGCGTCGATCGCGTTGCGCAGCACCACATCCAGCCGCGGCTTGGCGGCCGCGGCGCCGATGGCCGAGGTCCAGCCCATGTCGAGGTAGCGCTTGGCCACGCGCACGCACCACAGCATGTGTTCCTCGGGCGGCATGAACTGGATGGCGGCCAGCGAGGGCTGGTCGTTCCACGAGAAATGCGTGTGGGCTTCCGTCATGCCGGGCATCAGGAAGCGGCCCTTGCCGTCGATCACGCGGGCGCCTTCGATTTTCACGCGCTGCGGCGCGCGGGCCACCTCGACGATGCGTTTGCCCTCGACCAGCACTTCGCCCTTGAAGGTGGCGTCGCCGGTGCCGTCGAAGATGGTGACGTTGGTGAATGCGATGCGGTTCATGTCTTGTCTCCTCCGGCACTGGGCGGCCGGCTGTGGGGTTGATGAATCGGGGTTCGGTCTGAATCAGCGGATGGATGCGTGGAAGCGCTCGAGTTCCTGCATGCAGCGTTGCGGCTGCTCGAAGGTCGTCCAGTGGCCGCAGCCATCGAACACGACCTGCCGGCAGCCAGCGATGCGCGCGGCCACGGCCGCGACGTTGGCTGGCGGCGCCACGCCGTCCTGGTCGCCCGTCACGAGCAACGTGGGCACGGCAATGCGTTCGATGAGCGCCGACTGGGCAGCGGCCAGCACCTCGCAGTTCTGTGCATAGCCCTCGGGCGGCTGGCGCATCACGCTTTCGCGCACCAGTGCCAGCACTGCCGGCTGCGATGCCTTGGTTTCCTTGCTGGTCGCGCCCTTGACGATGGCATCGGCAATCTCCTGCATGCTGGCCGCGCCACCGCGTGCAGCCGCAGCCCGCGCGACGATGTTCGGGCGCGCGGCCTCGGGTGGCGCGACGAGCGGGCCGAAGAGGGCGAGCGACCGCACCTTGGTCGGGTTGCGCACCGCAAGGTGCTGGGCCACGATGGTTCCGAGCGAATGGGCAATGACGTGCACCGATTCCACACCGAGGCCTGCCAGCAACGCTTCGAGCGATACCGCATGGCTTTCGATGGACAACGCTGTTCCCGCAGGCAACGCCGAGCGCGCGCTCCCGGCCAGGTCGGGACGAATCACCTTGAAGCCCGTGAGCGCAGGCAGCAGCGGCGTCCAGGTGTTCGACGAGCCGCCAAGTCCATGGATGCAGAGCAGGGCGTCGCCGTCACCGTCGATCTCGACGGCCAGGCTGTTCATGAAGTGCGTGGTCATGCGGCGCCTCAGACGAACCTGTTTTCGATGGCGCCCAGGCCGTCGATCTCGATGCGCACGACGTCTCCCGCCTTCAGGTAGCGCGGTGGTTTCATGCCCATGCCCACGCCGGCCGGCGTGCCGGTGGCAATCACATCGCCCGGGTACAGCGTGATGCCGCGCGAGATGGTCTCGATCAGCGTGGGGATGTCGAAGATCATGTTCTCGGTCGGCCCGTCCTGGCGCAGTTCGCCGTTGACCCAGCAGCGCACGCGCGTCCTGGTGCCGTCGAACTCGTCGGCCGTCGCGATCCACGGGCCCATCGGGCAGAAAGTGTCGAAGGACTTGCCCATGTCCCATTGCTGGTGGCGCATCTGCACGTCGCGGGCAGTGACGTCGTTGACGACCGTGTAGCCGAACACGTGATCGAGCGCGGCGGCACGGCCGATGTTCTTGCCGCCCTTGCCGATCACCACCGCCAGCTCGGCCTCGTAGTCGATCTGCGTCGAGATGTCGCTGGGCACCAGCACGTCGTCGTGCGGCCCCACCACGCACTCGGGCACCTTGGTGAAGACGATGGGCCAGGACTCGGGGTTTTCGTCGTTGTCCTTGAAGACCGAGGCCGACAGCTCCCTGGCATGCGCGTGGTAGTTGCGGCCCACGCACCAGAGATTGCGGCGCGGCTGCGGCAGCGGCGCGTCGAGGGTCACCTGTGAGAGTTGCAGCGCGGGCCCTGCGGATGCCGGCAGCTTGCCGCCAGCCGCGAGCGATTCGATGATGCCGAGCGCGCCGCGTGCGGACTGGGCCTTGTCGAGCGCGAGCGGGGTGACGGTTTTCCCGTCGGCGGAAACGAGTCCGACGTGCCGTTGGCCGTCGACGAGATAGGTGGCGATGCGCATGGAGGGTCTCCTTCAGTAGGTCAGCTGTGGTGCCAGTTCGCGGTGCCTGGAATGGCGTCCGCTGTCGATGGACCCACTTTAGAAAGAGGGGCCTGCGGGCGCTTATCGCCGCATCCGGCGACGTATCAGGGAGTCTGGTGATGTCCTAAGGACTTACCCGAGGCGGTGCTTGCGCGGCGGTTGGCAGCGCAAACAATCGCACTCATCCGGTCTTCGAGGAGTCATCCCATGGCAGAGGCGTATGCGCTTCATGAAGGAGCGTTCGGCACGGCGATCGTTCTGGAAGCGCGTGCCAACCTGGTAGCGCATGCGCATTCCGAAACCCAGCTGGCGTTGTGGCTGGGCGGTGCGCGCGCGGTGGCGCACGTCGGCGCGGACACCGTGCCCTACGGCGAGAACATTGCGCTGGGCGTCAATGCCTTCGAAGCGCACGACATGGTGCTGCAGGACGACAGCGGCTCGTGCCTCTTCCTGGTGTTCATGCTGTCGAAGGACTGGCTGGAAACGCTGAGCCATGCGAAGGGGCGCAGCTTCCGGTTTCCTTCGCCGCGGGTGCCCATCAGTGCCGCGCTGCGGCGTTCCTGCTGGCGCGTGCTGGACCTGATCATCTCTCCCGATGGATTGCGCGAAACCATCGACGACGAGGTCGAGCGTCTGCTCGAGGCTGCCATTGCGGCATCGGGTGTGGGCGGCGATGCACCGGCTTCGGTCGGCGTGGGCGTGATGCTCGACCACCGGCTGCGCGGCGCCATCGCGCACATGCGCGAACACGTTTCCGAAAAGACGACCATCGACGAGATTGCGGCAAAGGTTGGCCTGTCGCGTGCGCATTTCTTTGCCCTGTTTCGCGACCAGCTCAACACCACGCCGCAGGTCTTCTGGAGCGGTGTGCGTGTGGAGGAAGCCATGCGGCGCGTTGCCGAAGGCGGTGCCCTCACTGACGTGGCGTTGGACCTCGGCTTCTCGGCGCCGGGCAACTTCTCGCGCTTCTTCAAGGAGCACACGGGGGTCTCGCCTTCGATCTTCCGGCGCGCGGCACGGGACCCGTTGCCCGTCACCGTGACGGGCATCCCGAGGGACTGACGGCGCGAGGCAGGGGAGATGGGGCGAGGCAGCGCGGTCCGTTGTATCGTGTGGCCCATGCATCGCCTGCCACGTTTGCCTGAATTCTGGAAATGCGCTTTTGCGGGCGCCGCGTGGGCGGTGATCTCGCTCGGCGCTTGCGCTGCGGCGGAGACCAGTTCCGCGCCGGCCCAGGCGCTCAGGGCCACCCACCAGCGCCTGAGCGACAAGCTCGACCGCAGCAGCTTCGGACGCCCCGTGCAGCTCGACTCGAGAGAGACCCCCGGTGGGCTCGAGGGCGACATCTATGCCGTCATCGAGCATCCGCTGCCGAAAGTCAGCGCCGCATTCACAAGCTCGGACCACTGGTGCGAGCTGCTCACCCTGCACATCAACAACCGCCGCTGCCGCGTGAGCACCACGCCGCAGGGGCGCGAGACGCTGACGCTCTACGTCGTGCGGCGCTACGACCAGCCGATCGACCAGGCCTTCGAGCTGCCCTTCGTGTACCGCGTGGCGAGCGCGACGCCCGAGCACCTAGCGGTCGAACTCTCGGCCGCCAGCGGGCCGCTGGGCACGAGCAACTACCGCGTCACGCTCGAGGCCGTGGCGCTCGACGAGCGCAAGAGCTTCGTCCATTTCAGCTACAGCTACGACCACAACATGATGGTGCGGCTCGCCACCCAGGCCTACCTGGCGACATTCGGCAGTGACAAGGTGGGTTTCACGGTGGTGGGCAAGGCGGCCGATGGCAAGCCCGAGTACATCGCCGGCCTGCGAGGGCTGGTGGAGCGCAACGCGATGCGCTACTTCCTCACGCTCGACGCCTACCTGTCGACCGACGCCGCGGACGCGGCCGAGCGCCGGCAGCGCCACTGGTTCGCGGGGGCCGAGCGGTACCCGCGGCAGCTGCACGAGGTCGATCTGGAAACCTACCTCGCGCTCAAGCGCGAGGACCGGCAGCGCGACGGCACCGGCCGCTGAATTCACGGGCTTGTCACATGCCACGGCGCTAATCGCCGGGGCCTGTGCCTGTTGTGCAGGTGCACAACAAGGACAAGCAATGAAAAGAGGATCGAGGATGGGGTGGCTGGCGCTGGTGGGTGTCGGCGCTCTGGTCAGTGCCTGCGGTGGCGGCAGCGGCGGTGGAGGGGGATGGGCGTTTCCCATCGGCGGCGGTGGTGGCGGCGGCACGAATCCGCCGCCGGTGGCCCAGTCGAAGACCGGCACCTTCCTCGACGCGGCCGTCGAGGGGCTCGACTACACGGCAGGCAGCAGCGCCAAGGCCAGCACCAATGCGAACGGCGAATTCGCCTGCAAGGACGGCGAGACCGTGGCTTTCAGCGCCGGTGCGCTCGTGCTCGGCAGCGCTGCCTGCGGTGTCGCGATCACGCCGTTGAATCTGGCAGGCGGCACCGACGTGAAGGCCGACGCGGTCGTCAACCGTCTGCTCGCGCTGCAGAGCTTCGACGAGGACCGCGATCCGTCGAACGGCATTCGCCTGGCCCCGGCGCTGAAGGCTGCGCTCACGGCCGGCGCGCTCGATTTCAGCGCCGCGGCCGACAGCTTCAATACCGCGCTCAATGCGGTGCTCGCAGGGCTGCCCGCTCCCTACAATGCCCGCATGGTCGATTCAAGCCGCCGCATGCTGGCGCGCGAACACTTCGAAAACACGCTGGCTTCGCGCCTCGCCGCACCGGTGACCGAAGCCTCGACGCAGACCAACGCGCTCGGCGCCATCGGCATCGGCGTCACCCGCTACCAGCTGCAGGCCGATGCCAGCTTCAACGTGCCCTACGAGGGCGACAACGAGAAGACCCGGGCCGACTTCCCCACGGGCTTCCTGCCGGCCTATGGCTCGGGCCTGGCGTTCAAGGGCAAGGCCGACGACGGCACGCTCGAGTTCTACGCGATCACCGACCGCGGCCCGAACGGCGACGGCCCGACCGCGCCCGTGCCCAACGGCGGGGGCGCCACCAACATCAGCAAGGTGTTCCCGGCACCGTCGTTCGCGCCGAGCTTCGGTATCGTGCGCATCGGCAAGACCGGCGCGGTGCTCGCATCGAGCCTGCCGCTCAAACTCGATGCCAACAGGAAGATCACGGGCCTGCCGCCGCAGTCGGGCGTGGGCTCGACCGGCGAAACGCCGCTGACCGACCGCTACAGGTTCGATGCCGCCAAGGCGAACTACGACGCCAACGGCCTCGACCCCGAGACGCTGGTGCTCGACAAGGCGCGCAACGTGCTCTGGACCAGCGACGAGTACGGCCCCTTCATCGCACGCATCAACATCGCGACCGGCGTGATCGAGAAGAAGTACGCCCCCGGCAGCGGCGCCGCCGACCTGCCGCTGGTGCTCGCGCAGCGCCGCCCCAACCGCGGCATGGAGGGGCTGACGCTCGACGCTGCCAATGGCAAGCTGCACGGCTTCCTGCAGAGCCCGATCGATCCGAAKGACGGTGCGGGCAAGTCGATCCAGGCCACACCACCGGGCGGCAGCAAGACCGACGTGCGTCACATCGCGAAGTTCACGCGCTGGCTCGCGTTCGACCCGGCCACCGAGACCTCGAAGCTCTACGCCTACCCGATCGACGGCAGCCAGTACGACAAGAACCGCACCGGCAACGCCAAGCTCGGCGACGTGGTGAGCCTGGGCAACGGCCGTTTCATCGTGATCGAGCAGGGTGCGCGCAAGAGCGACGCCAAGGTGTTCAACAAGCTGATGCTGGTCGAGCTGCCGGCCGACGCGACGGACATCGCGGCCTTCGACCACAACCTCGAGATCAGCAGCATCACGCAGGCGCCGTCGGGTGCCGCCGATTACGCGACCGTGGTGACGATGCGCAAGACCGAGCTGCTCGATCTCAACGCACTGGGCTGGCTGGCCGAGAAGGCCGAGGGCCTGACCGTGGTGGACGACCAGACGCTGGCGCTGGTGAACGACAATGACTTCGGCGTCGGCACGATCCTGCTCGATGCCGACGGCAAGACCGTCGTCGGCAGCATCGAAGACTGCACGGTGGATGCGGCCGGCGCGATCATCGCCAAGTGCCCGCCCGGCGTGACGGGCGCGCGCATCACGCGCGGCAGCGACCTCGAGCGGCCGACGCGCATCTGGCTCATCAAACTCGATCGCAAGCTGAGCGAACTGCGCCTGTGATCAGCCGGCCAGCGTGAGCAGCGGCACGTCGCGCTCGCGGCCCATGGCCTCGAGCTCGGCGCGCGTGCGGGCCGCCAGCCAGGCGGCCAGGGCTTCGTGCGTGGCCGTCGCCATCATGTCGGGCGGCGCCACGCCCGCCGCTTCGCAGAGGCGGGCCGCGAAATGCGGCTCCAGTGCCGCGACCGCCACGCGGCCATCGGCACAGGGGTAGACGCGGTAGCCCGCGTGGGCGCCGCCGACCGCGCCCGCCGGCTGCGTCAGGCCCCAGGTGCGCGGCAGCGCCAGCCAGTCGGCCGAAGCGTTCAAGGCCACTTCGAGGTAGACGCCTTCGGCCTTCTCGCCGCCATGGGCGCGCAGCAACATGGCCTTCAGCACCGCCTCGCTCGCGAGCAGGGCGCCACCCATGTCGGCATAGAGCGTGGGTGGCAGCTCGGTGCCGGTCACGAGGCCGCTTTCCGCGAGGTAGGTCAGGTCGTGGCCCGGCTCCTCGGCGCGCTCGCCCGGCGCGCCGACGATGGCCACCTGCGACAGCGACGGATGGCGCGCCTGCAGCGCGGGCCAGTCGAGGCCCAGCTTGCGCAGCGCGGAAGGGCGGAATGAAGTGAGCAGCACATCCGTCTTCGCGAGTTCGGCGTGCAACTGCTGCTGTCCCGCTTCGGTCTTGAGGTCGGCGGTCTCGACGGCGATGCCTTCGTGCAACGCGGCGTAGGCCGCCTGGTTGTAGAGACCCATCGGGTCGCCGCCCGGCGGTTCGAGCTTCAGGCAGGCGGCGCCCATTCCGCGGCAGCGCAACAGGGCCGCAGGGCCGGGCAGGTTGAGTGCGAGGCTCAGGACGCGGACGCCCGCGAGCGGCTGGAAGGAGGAGGCAGCGGGACTTGGCATGGGGCTATATCCGGAGAACAGGTCGGCCGCCATTCTCACTTGGCGCGGGGAGCCAGATTTCGCAAGCCGCGACACCGGCAGCGCGCGTAGCATGCGTCATGGCAGCGCTCCCGCCTTGCCGCTGCCTCAACGACCAAGGAGACCCACCATGTTCGAAGCTTCCCTGATGAATGGCCAGCGCATCCTCGTGACCGGCGGCGGCACCGGCCTCGGCCGCGCGATGGCCGAGCGCTTCCTGAGCCTGGGCGCCGACGTCGCCATCTGCGGGCGGCGCCAATCGGTCTGCGAGGAAACCGCGGCCGAGTGGCGCCAGCAGTTCCCGGGCCGGCGTATCGACACCTTCGGCGTCGACATCCGCATCGCGCAGAGCGTCGACGAAATGGTCGAGAGCCTGTTCCAGAGCGGTGGCCTCACCGGGCTCATCAACAACGCCGCAGGCAACTTCGTGGCCCCGACCGAGAGCCTCTCGCCGCGCGCCTTCGACGCGATTGCCAACATCGTCTTCCACGGCAGCTTCTACGTGACGCAGGCCGTGGGCAAGCGCTGGGTGGCCCAGGCGAAGTCGGGCCAATGGAAGCCGGGCGATGCCTTCCGCAGCGTGATGAGCATCATCGTGACCTGGGTCGACAACGGCAGTCCTTACGTGGTGCCTTCGGCCATGAGCAAGGCCGGCATCGAGGTGATGACCAAGTCGCTGGCGGTGGAGTGGGCGCGCCACGGCATCCGCCTGAATGCCGTCGGCCCCGGCGAGATTCCCACCGAGGGCATGAGCAAGCGCCTGAACCCCGGCGAAGAGCCCGGCGCGCGCAGCAAGCAGACCAACCCGATGGCGCGCACCGGCCGCATGAGCGAGCTGCAGAACCTCGCGGCCTTCCTGATGGCGCCGGGCCAGTGCGACTGGCTCACGGGCCAGAGCATCATGATGGACGGCGGCAATGCGCTGGCCACAGGCGGCAACTTCTACGAACTGCGCCAGTGGAGCGACGCCGACTGGCTGGCCGCGCGCGAACGCATCGAGGCGCAGAACCAGAAGGACAAGGCACAGCGCTGAGTCGGTCTACTTCTTCGGCGGTTTCGCCGCGTGCACGGTGACGTGCTTCTGCACCGGGCTCGACAGCACCAGCGAGGTGGTCACGGCGCCATCCACCGCCAGCGCATCCACCACGCGCTGCAGATCGGCCGGCTCGGCGATGGCGCAGCGCACGAAGAAGCAGTCTTCGCCGGTCACGCGATCGGCGCTCAGCACTTCGGGCATCTCCTCGAAGAGCTTCAGGTACCTTGCAATGCCTGCGTGCGAGGTCTGGACGCGGATGATGGCCTGCAGCCCCAGGCCCAGCGCACGCAGGTTGACGCGGGCGCCATAGCCCTCGATCACCCCCGCATCCTCGAGCTTGCGCACGCGCTCGCTCATGGCGGGCTGCGAGAGGCCGATGCGCTTGCCGAGTGCGGCCAGGCTCTGGCGGGCATCGGTTTGCAGGGCTTCGAGGATCAGACGATCCTTCTTGTCGAGGTTCATGGTGTGTACGTGTTCCGCAAGATGCCGCGGCCGATGGGTGATCGGTTTTCGGCGTCGATTTTCGATGGATTGCCATTCAACGCGAACGAGGTGCCCGCTATCGTGGCGCACATCTTTCAGGAGAAAACAATGCAACTCGTCGGCATGCTCGATTCACCCTATGTGCGCCGCGCCGCCATTTCGCTGCGGCTGCTCGGTATTCCCTTCGAGCACCGCTCGCTGTCGGTCTTCAGCACCTTCGAACAGTTCCGCGCGATCAACCCGCTGGTGAAGGCGCCGACGCTCGTGTGCGACGACGGCACGGTGCTCATGGACTCCACGCTGATCATCGACCACGCGGAAACGCTGAGCGGCCGCCGCCTGATGCCCGCCGCCCCGGCCGAGCGGCTGCGCGCCCTGCGCATCACCGGGCTGGCATTGACCGCCTGCGAGAAGGCCGTGCAGATCGTCTACGAGCGCAAGCGCCCGGCCGAGGTCCAGTACCCGCCGTGGATCGACAGGGTGCGGGGGCAGCTGAATGCGGCGTACGCCGCGCTTGAACACGAGCTGGCCGCGGCGCCGTTGCCGGCCGAGGAATCGGCGATGACGCAGGCCGGCATTTCGACGGCCGTGTCCTGGGCGTTCACGCAGCTGGTCGCGCCCGACGCCGTCGAACCCGGGGCGTTCCCGCTGCTGGCGGCGTATTCCGCGCGCGCGGAAAGCCTGCCGGTGTTCCTGGCTGCGCCCCAGGTGTGATTCAGGCCGCGATGTCCGCGCCGCGCTCGGCCAGCAGGCCGCGCAGCAGCGAGCGGTGGCAGCGCGATTCGTCCTCGCAGTAGCAGCCGACCGACAGGGCCGTGCCGTGCGAGAGGGCAGCGAGCAGGTCGAGGCTGCGGCTCGCATCGGCCTCGGCCATCTCGGCCTTGTACTTGCGCATGAAGGCGTTCCATTGCGCGGGTGTTTCCGCCTCCTGGCCCAGCTTCATCGTCTCGGCCGAAGGCGCGAGGTTGGGGTACCACACGTCGTACCAGTTCTGCGAGGCGAACTCGGTCTTCGGAACCCCGCGCGGCGGACGGCGGACGGTGCCGACGCGCAGGCCCTCGCCGGGTGCGCGCGGTGTGCCGAGGCGAACGATGCGGATGCTCATGGCGGGTCCTTCCTTTTGTCTTGTCTCGATGTCGTGCTTCAGGTGCCGACGATACCGCCGTCGCGCCGCCGGATCGCCAGCGTCGCCGAGCGGGGCCGTGCGCTGCCGGGCGTCGTGCCGTCGGGCCATGCGCTGTTGGGCGTGGTGCTGCCATCGTCGCGCGCCTCGCCCGGATGCTGGATGTTGACGAACAGCGTGCGGCGGTCCGGCGTGACCACGCAGCCCGTGATCTCGCTGCCGTTGGGCCCGGTCAGGAAGCGCTGGATGCGTCCTGTGGATGGGTCGGCGCACAGCATCTGGTTGTTGCCCAGCGACGCGTAGGCCGGCTTGCCGATCACCTGGCCGCTCATGTCGGTCTGGATCCAGAGCAGGCCGCCGCTGTCGAAGTGCAGGCCGTCGGGGCAGCCGAACATGTCGGCGTCGCCGGAGGGATAGCGCGCGCCGCTGCCGGGCTGTGCGGGATCGCCGGCGAGCGCGAAGTGGTCCCAGGCGAAGCCGGTGCTCGCCGCATCGCTGCCGTCCTCGCGCCAGCGCAGGATGCCGCCGAAGAGGTTGTTGGCGCGCGGGTTGGCAGCGTCGGGGCCCGGCTTGCCGGCGTCGCCGCGCTGGCTGTTGTTGGTGAGGGTGACGTACACCTCGCCGCTTTGCGGATGCACCGCGATCCATTCGGGGCGGTCCATCTTCGTGCCGCCCACGGTGTCGCCCGCGAGGCGCGCATGGATCAGCACCCCGGCCTGGTCTGCAAAGCCGCTGCCTGCGCCGAGACCGTTGCGGCCGTGCGTGAGTTCGAGCCACTGGCCGCGGCCTCCTTCGTCGTAGCGGRCGACGTAGAGCGTGCCGTCGTCGAGCAGGTGGCGGTTCGCGGCGCGTGCTGCCGCGCCGGTGCCGGGACGCACTTTCTCGCGGCTGATGAACTTGTAGATGTATTCGAAGCGCGAGTCGTCGCCCATGTAGACCACCACGCGGCCATCCTTGGCGAGCGTGCAGGTGGCGCTCTCCTGCCGCTTGCGGCCGAGCGCGGTGCGTTTGACGGGCGTGGACGCGGGGTCGAAGGGATCGATCTCCACCACCCAGCCGAAGCGGTGCGGCTCGTTCGGATGGCGGCTCAGATCGAAGCGTTCGTCGAAGCGCCAGTACTCGGCCCATTGCGTGCCCGGCACCGTGCCGTAGCGCTGCTGCGCGGCCGTCGCACCTTGCGCGGCTTCTTTCGGTCCGCCGAAGTAGCCATGGAAGTTTTCTTCGCATGTCAGGTAGGTGCCCCAGGGTGTGACGCCCATGGCGCAGTTGGCGAAGGTGCCGAACACCTGGTCGCCGGCCGGGTTGGCGGCGGTGCGCATCAGCGGCGTGCCTGCGGCCGGGCCGGCGATGCGCATGGGCGTGTTGCCGTGCACGCGGCGCGCAAAGGGCGAGGGCTGCACCTGCTGCCAGCCGGCCGGTGTGCGGCGGATCTCGATCACCGACACGCCCATCGCGTGGAGCGATTTGCGCACCTTGTCCGCAGTCCACACCTTGATGCCGTCGGTGTGCAGCAGCTGCTCGTCGGTGTATTCGTGGTTCATCACGAGCAGGCCGCGGTCGCCGCTTGCATCGAGCGCGAAGAAGTGCATGCCGTCGTGGTGCATGCCTGCCTGCACCGCCTGGTCGGCCGCGCTGTTGCCGGCGTCCGGCGCGAAGGCCGGCATCTGTCCCGCAATGCCCGTGGGCGTGCCCCAGGGGTAGAGCAATTGCCACTCGTATTCGGGCGGCACGACGACAGCATCGCGCAGGGAGGCGGGCACGCCGGTGAAACCGGGCGCATGGCCGGTGCGCGCCGTCGAAGGCAGCGTGCAGCCCTGTCCGAACAGCGCCACCACGGCGGCGGCGGAGCCCGATTGAAGAAGAAAGTGACGGCGGTCCAGCGGCATGGCGGATGTGTTGGAGTGGCGACAGGCGCCATCATCGCCCAGCGGCCACGCCGGGCGATACTGGTGCCAGAACCGACAAGGAGACATGGAATGACCGATCGCATCGAATGGACCCGCCACCCCGACGGCGTGGTGGAACTGCAGCTGGCGCGCGCCGACAAGATGAACGCGCTCGACCCTGCGATGTTCGACGCCCTGATCGAAGCCGGCGAAGCCCTGCGCGACGATGCGGCGGCGCGCGCAGTGGTGATCTCGGGCCGCGGCAAGGCTTTCTGCGCGGGCCTCGACATGGCTTCCTTCGAGCGCATGCAACAGGGCGCAGGCGCAGGCGTGCTCGGGGAGGGCGCGGCGGGTGCCGACCTGCTCCAGCGCACCCACGGCATCTCGAACGCAGCGCAGCAGGTCGCCATGGTCTGGCGCGAAGTGCCGGTGCCGGTCATCGCTGCCGTGCATGGCGTGGCCTTCGGCGGCGGTCTTCAGGTGGCGCTGGGCGCGGACATCCGCATCGTCGCGCCCGACACCAGGCTTTCGGTGATGGAGATCAAGTGGGGCCTGGTGCCCGACATGGCCGGCATGGTGCTGATGCGCGAACTGGCGCGCAGCGACGTGGTGCGCGAACTCACGTTCACCGGCCGGGTTTTTTCGGGTGAAGAGGCGCTGCGGATCGGCTTTGCCACGCGGCTGTCGGCCGACCCGCTGGCCGAGGCCCTGCAGATGGCGCACGAGATCGCCGGCAAGAGCCCCGATGCCATCCGCGCCGGCAAGCGCTTGCTCAACGCCTCGCTGGCGCAAAGTGCCGCGGAGCTGCTGATGGCCGAATCGGTCGAGCAAAAGGCCCTGATCGGCAGCCCGAACCAGGCCGAAGCCGTGAAGGCCAACATGGAGCGGCGCGCGCCGCGCTTCAGCCCTCCTGCCTGACCGAGCGGCCTGCGCCGCGCCGCCTCACCCGCGCATCGGGGCCGATGCGCGAGCCCTGCTTTTTCCCGGATCTTCCAGCATCCCGGGTGCCTGAATATTCAGCATTCAACACACACTAAGTGTCTTCGTGTAAGAATTAAGTAGTTGTTTTATGGGAAAGATGGACGGAAATGGAGTCAATTTGTGTGCAGAAGGTCACGTCTTTCCGAGGCGCAACCCTTGGAAGGATGGCTCCGGAGACCACCGTCATCAACAATTGAACGCTTTGCTTAGCGGCGGCGATCCCGCATGTCGACGACCACGTTTTTTTGTAACCTCAGCGTGCCCATCCTGGTGGGCGAGGATCGCTACAAGTACATCCCCATCGTGGGGGTTTTTCGCAGCATTCCGTTCGATCAAGTCGACGAATGGGTGATGAATCCCGACGGCGGGCCGCGCAGCGACCGCGAACTCGCGGCCGAAGTTCTTGTCGAGATCCGCAAGCCACTCGGAACGAGTGGACGCACGGCGCCGCACGCTTTCGACGTGGCCGACATCCTGCAACTGGATCGTGCGGCCGCGATCGTCGTGTCGACCTACCTCGCAGCGCTGCCCCGCGTCTGACGCCTCTCCGCGCCCGAGCAGCACGCCGCTGCCCGCTTCAGGACGCAATCGCCCCCACCGCCCAGTAGAACGTCGGCCTTGCTCCGTTGAGCAGGTGATCCCCGACCACGCGCCCCTTGTAGATCGTCGGGTTGTGCGACGCCAGCGTGCGCGCATTGCGCCAGTGGCGGTCGAGCCGGCGGTCTTCCTGCAGCGCCGAGGCGCCGCCGATGTCGAAGAGCCGGGTGCCGGCCTGGAGCACCGCGTCGACGATGCCGGCCTGCGCCTTGGCGGTGTTGAGCTCCACCTCGAACAACAGGCTTTCGGGAACGGCTTCACCGCGCTGGCGGAAGCGGTCGACCTCGCCAAGACCGCGGGCCACGGCCTGCACGGTGGAGGTTGCGATGAAGGCGGTGCTTGCGAGTTGGCCGATGACCTGCTGCACCAGCGGATCTTCGCGCGGCGTGTCGCCGCTGCCGTGGCTGTAGACGCGCTTGCGCGGCTGCACGAAGGCGACCGCATCGCGCACGATGGCGCGCGCAATGCCCGCCAGCGTGGCGAGGTGCGTCAGCTGGAAGTGCGCGGTGAGCGGCGTGGGCTGGTCGCGCACGTAGAGCAGCACGTTCTCGGGCTTCACGCGCACATTCCGGAAGCGGGTGGTGCCCGACGCACTCAGGCGCTGGCCGAAGCCGCGCCAGTCGTCGACGCGCGCCACGCCGGCAGCCTCCGAGGGCACGAGCGCAATCACGCGGTCGCTGCTGCCGTCAGTATTCAGGCGCTGGGCCGAGACCGAGATCCAGTCGGCATAGAGCGTGCCGGTGCTGTAGTACTTGTCGCCATCGAGCCGCCAGGCATCGCCGTCGCGCGACAGCGTGGTCTGCATGGCGCCGAGCGCGCCTTCGCCGAGTTCGGTGGTGGCGTTGCCGAAGATTGCGCCATCGGCCGCGAGGCGCATCCACGGGCCGTGCAGCGCCGGGTCGATCTCCGCGAGCAGCCGCTCGATGAAGCCGAAATGCGCGCGCAGGATCTGGGGCAGGTTGGAGTCGGCTTCGCCGAGCTCGATGAGCAGGTCGTACAGCTGTTCGACCGAGGCGCCGAGGCCGCCGTATTCGGCGGCCACGCGCAACGCGCCGAAGCGCTCGGCGTTGAGCCAGGCCACGGGTTCGTAGGCGAGCTCGCGTTCGTTCTCGCGCCGGGCGGCGTGCTCGGCGATGCGGCTGAAGATCGGGCGAAAGCGGTCGGCGAGTTGCTGCGAGGAGGGGGCTGCCGCAAGGGCGGGTGCGGCGGTGCGAGGCGCCGGGCGCGTCGGCGTGTCTTGGATGGATTCCATGGAGACCGGGCGGCCCGGAGGGCGCCCTGGAAAAAGAGATACAGGCGCAGGACTGTGCCCCCGCAGCGCCTCTCCTGGGAAATACGCTTTTCGAGTTTCCTTATGCCGGGCGCCGCGGCCTACCGCTTGCCGCGCGCGTCGACCGGCCAGATCGCGACCAGCGTGTCGCCTTCGACCACGTGGTACGCGTCATGCAGGTTCACCGTCGGATCGCAGTGCGGCGTCACGAACTCGATGCGCGCACCGAGCGCGGGCCGCGGTCCCGCGAACATCAGCTTGCCGTGCTCGTCGCCGAAGAAAGCATAGCGGCTTGCGGCATCGACGCCCTGCGCGACGATCGGCACGCCGCTGTCGGTCGAGAAGCACTTGGTGCCGCCGTCGACCGTCACCCATTCCGCCGCGTTGGTGCTGACCACCGCGGTCTGCACGAACAGCGAGGTCTCGAAGGGCGAAGGCTGCGTGCCGGAGGCGAGCACCTGCGCATATTCCGCGTCCATGAAGACATAGGAGCCGGCCTGCAGTTCGGTGAAGGCGTTCTCCTGCGCGTCGAGGTCGTGCGTGCCGGTGCCGGCGCCCGTGACGATTTCAAAATGCAGGCCTTGGCGCCGGGCCGCGGCGACGATGCCCGCCACGGTTTCGCGCAGGCCGGCCGCGGCCGCGCTGCGCCGGTCGCGTTCGACGATGTGCTGCAGGTTGCCGGCATAGGCCTGCAACCCGCGCAAGCGCAGCCGGGGCTCGGCGGCGATGAGCGCCGCCAGTTCGAGCACCTGCGCCTCGGTGGCCGCGCCGGTGCGGTTGTAGCCGGCGCCGTAGTCGACCAGCACGTCGAGCGGATGGGTGAGGCCGGCCGCGGCCTGCGCCAGGTCGGCGGCGTTGCGCGGGTTGTCGACCACCACCATCACGCCGCCCGGCACCGCATGCTGCGCGAGCGTCACGAGGCGCGCGATCTTGCTCGGCGTGACGGCTGGCGAGGTGATCAGCACGCCGCGGATGCCCGCGTCGACCATGATCTCCGCCTCGCCCATCGTGACGCAGCTCACGCCGACGGCGCCCGCGGCCACCTGGCGCCGCGCGATCTCGACCGACTTGTGCGTTTTCACATGCGGCCGCAGCCCGATGCCGCGCGACTTGGCGAAGGCCGCCATGCGCTCGATGTTGCGCGTCATCGCGGGCAGGTCGATCAGCAGCGCGGGCGTGTCGAGGGACTGGCGGCCGCCGGGAACGCCGATCAGGGGCGTGTTGACTAGCTGCGCGAGGGGCATGGGGGAAGCCTTTGTCGTTGGATTGAGGGGTGCGGTGCAGGAAGCGCCCCGCTGCGAAATGATCGCATCGAAATGCCTGCCCGATCCGCTGCCTAGGCCGAGCGCGAAGGCGTGCGGTGGTGCGTTGGGCGCCTGAGCGCCAGCCACCACAGGAGCGCTGCGTTGACCGCCCAGCTGCCGGCCAGCAGCAGGAGTGCGGTGTAGGCCACGCCGGGCTCCAGGTCCAGGGTCGCCAGGCTCAGCGACCAGGGAAGGCCGCCGACGATGGCGAGAAGCATGGTTGCGTCGCTTTCGGGGGCGAACACGCTGCCCAGGACGCAGACGACGCCGGCGACCGTGTAGGCCAGCGCGGCGAGGCGCCATCGGGCGTGTGGGTGCGGCCGTGAAATCGCGGTAGGCATGCCGCAAGCATCGCCGATTGCGGGGCAGGCCGCGAAGGCTTGTTGCGCGAAGGCACGTAGTGTTTTGGCGATGGCTGCGCTAGCGATTTGCCAATTTCTGCACGGTGGGCGCAATGGGTGCGGGTGGCAGCGCCGTTTCGATGCCGAGCGCCAATGCCAGCAGCGCGATGTCCGAGCCTGCGGCGCCGGTCAGCTCCAGCCCCGCCGGAAGTCCTTCGCGGGTCAATCCCATCGGCAGGCTCAGGGCCGGCAACCCCGCCATGCCGGCCGGGCCGGTGTTGCGGATGTAGGTCGAGAAGGCGGAGGCGGGGCGGCCGCACAGCGTCACTTCCACGTCTTCGCCGATGCGCGCGGCAGTCAGCGGGCTGGTCGGGAACACGAGTGCGGCGATGCTGTGCCGGGCGAAGCAGTGGCGATAGGCCGCCTGCATGCGCGGGCGCAAGGTATGCAGCGCGTGGGTGTAGGCCTCGGCGGTGATCGCAGTCGGGCCGAACAGGCGCTCGAAGAGCGGGCGGACGTCGGGGCTCGCGACGGCATCGGTGAGCGCCCGCGCATCGAAAGGCCGGTCGTGGCGCGCGAAGTACGCGGCCAGTGCGGGCAGGATCTCGTAGAGCGAGATCGACATCGACCCCTCCTGGAAGAGCGCGCCGGCTTCGGCCAGATCGCACGGCACCAGCACGGCGCCTGCGGCGCGCAGCCGTTCGAGGCTCGCGCGGGACAGCTCGGCGACCGGCGGATCGATGTCTTCCCAGAAGCAGGCCTCCGGCACGCCGAGGCGCACGCCCGCGAGCGGCGCCGGGGTCAGCCGCGCCGGGCTGCCGGTGACTGCGTGATCGGTCAGCACGCAATCGTCCACGCTGCGCGCCATGACGCCGGCCGTGTCGAAAGTCGGCGAGATCGGCACCAGGCCCTCGTCCGGCCAGCGGTGCACCGTGGGCCTGAAGCCCACCAGCCCGCAATGCGCCGCCGGTACGCGCACCGAGCCGCCCGTGTCGGTGCCGATGGCGACCGGTGCGGCGCGCAGGCCCAGCAGCGCCGCGTTGCCGCCGCTGGAGCCGCCCGTGATGCGCGTGCTGTCGAAGGGATTGCGCGATGGCCCGAAGCCGTGGTTGTGGCCGGTGACGCCTTGCGACCACTCGTGCAGGTTCGTCTTGCCGAGCGCCAGTGCGCCCGCATCGAGCAGCCGCTGCGTCACGCGCGCGGACAGGTGCGGGCGGTGGTCCGCCATCCAGGGGCTGCCGGCCGTGGTGGGCATGCCGGCGACGTCGATGTTGTCCTTGAAGGCGAGAGGCACGCCGTAGAGGGGCCGCGTCCCCGGTGCCGGCCGTGGCGAGGCATCGAGCGCTGCTGCGGCGGCGCGAAGCTGTTCAGGGTCGAGGTGGAGCAGGGCGCCGAACGGGGCGATGGCCTCGGCGCGCTGCAGCAACGCCTCCGCATAGTCCGCAACGCGCAACTCGCCGCGTGCCATCTGCTCGGTGGCCTCGCGGGCAGAGAGAGCGGTCAGCGCATGGATTCGGGTCATGTCGGGTTCGAAGTTGGGGCAGAAGCTGCAGGCCGGTGCAGGTTTTGGGCCAATTCACGCCTTCAGGTCTCGAAAAACGCATTGAAAATGCATGGCATGGATACTGCTTAAAGAGTTTTTTGTATTCATGAGGCCTTCCAATGTCTTTCGAGTCCTTGCGTATCCTGGCTGCCGTCGCCGCATCGATGGCTCTTCTGGCGGGCATGCCCGCGTCTGCCGCGGAGAAGGTGTCGGTGCGCCTCAAGTGGCTGGCGCAGGCGCAGTTCGCGGGCTTCTACGTGGCCAAGGCCAAGGGCTTCTATGAACAGGGCGGCCTCGACCTGACGATCAACCCCGGCGGCCCCAACCTCAACGTCGAGACGCTGGTGGCCTCGGGCAACGACACCTTCGGCCTCGCCGGCGGCACCGAGACCGTGCTGCTGGCCCGCGAGAAGGGCTTGCCGCTGGTGTGCATCGGCGTGACCGTGCAGAACACGCCCTTCACCTATGTCACCTACAAGGATTCCGGCATCACCAAGGTGAAGGATTTCGCGGGCAAGAAGGTCGCGACCTGGTTCACGGGCACGCAGTACACGCTCTATTCGATGCTGGCCTCGGCCGGCGTGAAGCAGTCCGATCTGACCATCGTGCCGCAGTCGGGCTCGATGGCGCCCTTCGTCGAGAAGCAGTTCGACGTGGCCGCCGCCACCTACTACAACGAGCTCAACACGCTCAAGGCGCAGGGCCTGGGCGACAAGCTCACGCTCATCAAGCCCGACGACTATGGCGTGATCGTGCAGCAGGACACGGTGCTCGTGTCCGAGAAGTACCGCAACGAGAAGCCGCAGCAGGTGCAGGCCTTCATGAACGCCACCATCAAGGGCTGGAAGTACGCGCTGCAGAACAAGAAGGAGGCCATCGACATCATCATGGCCGCCGCCCCGAGCCTGAACCGCGCGCACCAGGAAGCCATGCTCGACGAGTTCGAGAAGCTCGTGAAGGCCGGCAAGGGCAGCACCGACGGCATCCTGGCCATCGACCTGCCGACCGTCGAGAAGATGCAGGCCCAGCTCGTCGGCTACAAGGCTCTGAAGGCCCCGGCCGATCTGTCGAAGGCCTACGACGCCAGCTTCTGGACCCAGGTGCCCGCCGCCGACAAGAAGTTCTGAGCCGCACCGCGACGACCATGAAATTCATGCCTCACGAAGTGATGCCGCCCGCGGTGCCCGATACGGTGCCGCCGATGCTGGAGCTGGTCAACGTCTGGAAGCGCTTCGGCGATGCGCAGGCGCAGACTGTGGCGGTGTCCGGCGTCAACCTGCGGATCGCGAAGAGCGAGTTCGTCACGCTCGTGGGCCCCTCGGGTTGCGGCAAGTCGACGCTCTTCAACATGATCGCCGGCCTGCTGCCGCCCGACGACGACGGCTCGCTGCTGTTCGGCGGCACGCCGCAGCGCGACGGCCAGCTGCTCGGCAAGGTGTCGTTCATGCCGCAGCGCGACCTGCTGTTTCCGTGGCGCACCGTGCTGGACAACGCCATCCTCGCGCTCGAGGTGGAAGGCGTGCCGCGCAAGGAGGCGCGCGACCGTGCGCGCGCCATGCTGCCGGAGTTCGGTCTCACCGGTTTCGCCGACCATTACCCGCACCAGCTCTCGGGCGGCATGCGCCAGCGCGTGGCGCTGATGCGCACCTTCCTGTTCGAGCGCGACCTGCTGCTGCTCGACGAACCCTTCGGCGCGCTCGATGCGCTCACGCGCAGCCGCATGCAGCACTGGCTGCTCGACATCTGGGCACGCCATCGCCGCACGGTGCTCTTCATCACGCACGACATCGACGAAGCCATCGTGCTCGGCGACAAGGTGCTGGTGATGACGGCGCGCCCCGGCACGGTGAAGAGCGAGACCGCGATCGACCTGCCGCGCCCGCGCGATCCGTCGATCGTGCTGTCGCCCGAGTTCATCGGCTTGAAGCAGCGCCTGCTGGCCGAGATCGAGGAGGAAAGCCGCAAGACCTTCGCACAGGAGGAGCGCGCCTCGTGACCGCCCTGATGCAACGCGTGCTGCGTTCGCCCGTGCTGGCCTTCGTCGGACTGGCGATCGCCTGGGAGATCGCGGTGCACGCCTTCGCACCGTCGCCGCGCTACCTGCCCGCGCTGAGCGCCATTGCGCAGGATGCGTGGTCGGTGTGGCCGCAGCTGGTGCGCGGCTTCGGCCGCACGCTGCTCGAAACGGTGCTGGGCTTCGCCATGGGCGCGGTGTTCGGCTGCCTCTGCGGCACCGTGTTCACCTATTCGCGCTGGATGGAGCGCTCGGTGTTCCCGCTGTTCGTGGTGTCGCAGACGGTGCCGGTGGTGGCCTTCGGCGCGCTCATCGTCATCTGGTTCGGCAACTCGCTGCTCGCCAAGGTGATGACGGCGTTCTTCCTCACCTTCTTTCCCGTGACGGTGAACACGCTGCGCGGGCTGAAGTCGTGCGACCCGCAGCGGATCGCGCTGATGAAGAGCTTCGGTGCCGGCCGGCTCATCATGTTCTTCAAGCTGGCGGTGCCTTCGGCGCTGCCGCAGATCATGGTCGGCCTGCGCGTGGCCATCGGCCTGAGCCTGATCGGCTCGGTGGTGGGCGAGTGGTTCGGCGAGACCGTGGGCCTGGGCGTGATGCTGATGGAGGCGATGAACGGCGACCTGGTGGTGCGCCTGTGGGTCGTGATGTTTGCCTGCGGGCTGATGGGTGCGCTGCTCTACGGGCTGCTCACCTTCGTGGAAAGGAGGCTCGTATGGTGGCGAAGCGAAAGCTGATGGCATCGCCCGTGGTGCCGGTGATCCTGAGCGTCATCGTGCTGCTCGTGGTGTGGGAGGGCGCGATCCTGCTGCTCAGGATTCCGCCTTTCGTGCTGCCGAGCCTGGGCGCGATCGTGCAGCATGCCTTCACCGACACCGGCCGTCTCATGGCCGCGTTGCTGGCCACGCTCGGCGAGGCGCTGGGCGGCTATGCGTTGGGCAGCGTGCTCGGTTTGCTGGTGGCCGTCGTGCTGCTGCTTGCACCGCCGCTCGAGCGCATCGTGATGCCGCTGGCGGTGGCGGTGAATGCGGTGCCGACGGTGGCCTACGCGCCGCTGTTCCTGATCTGGTTCGGACTCGGCGCCGCATCGAAGATCGCGCTGGTGGCGCTGGCCGTGGGCTTCACCATGCTGGTGAACGCGCTGCACGGACTCAAGCAAGCCGACCTGGCAGCCGTCAACCTGATGCGCAGCTTCGGGGCAGGGCCGCTCAAGATCGTGTGGCGTCTGCGCCTGCCGGTGGCCATGCCTTCGGTGGTGACCGCGCTGCGCATCGGCGTGCCGCRCAGCATGATCGTCGCGATCGTGGGCGAAATGCTCGGCGCCTATGCGGGGCTCGGGCGGATGATCTACGAGTCGACGCAGCAGGTCGACCTGCTGAGCGTGTGGTCGGCGGTGCTGCTCGCTTCGGTGGCGAGCATGGTCTTCTATGGCGTGCTGGTGTGGATCGACCAGAAGCTGGTGTGGTGGCGCTGATGACGAAGACGAACCCCGCCGCCTATCCGGCGACCGAAGCCGCGCTGCGCGTGCAGCTCGCTGCCTGCTACCGGCTGGTGGCGCACTTCGGCATGGACGACCTGATCTACAACCACATCTCGGCGCGCGTGCCGGGGCCGGACCATCACTTCCTCATCAACCCCTACGGGCTGCTGTTCTCGGAAGTGACGGCCTCGTCGCTCGTGAAGATCGACCTCGACGGCAACAAGGTGGACGACACTGAGAGCGAGGTCAACCAGGCCGGCTTCGTGATCCATAGCGCAATCCATGCGGGGCGGCCCGATGCACTCTGCGTGCTGCACACCCACTCGGATGCCGGCACCGCGATCGCGGCCATGCCGAACGGCCTCGCGCCGCTGAGCCAGTTCGCGATGCGCTACCAGGGCCACACCGCGTTCCACGACTACGAAGGCGTGGCGCTGGAAACCGGCGAGCGCGAGCGGCTGGTGCGCGACCTCGGTGCGCGCAACACGCTGGTGCTGCGCAACCACGGCATCCTGACCGTGGGCCGCACGATCCCCGAGGCCTTCATCCTCATGTACTACTTCGAGAAGGCCGCCAAGGTGCAACTGCTCGCGCAGGGCGGTCTCGCGCCCGGCGAATCGCTGGTGGTTCCGCAGCCCGAAGTGAGCGCGCTGGCCGCGCGCCAGTTCACCGAATTCGCCGGCGACATCCTGCCGCCCGGCACGCGCGAATGGCCTGCGTTCCTGCGCATGCTGGAGCGCACGCAGCCCGACTACAGGCTCTGACGCCTGCTTTCTTCTTCCTCATCCCCAGAGACGCTTTTTCAACCATGCAACTCGAGAACCTCACATCCTTCATCGGCACCGAAGTCAAAGGCATCGACCTGCGCGAACCGGTGAGCGACGATAACTTCGCGGTGCTGCGCGACACGCTCAACCGGCGCTCGGTGCTGCTGTTTCGCGGCCAGAGCATCAACGAGTCGCAGCATGTGGCCTTCTCGCGCCGCTTCGGCCTGCTGCTGGGCCATGTGCTCACGCAATTCCTGAAGAAAGAGCATCCCGAGGTCTATGTGCTGTCGAACGTGTCGGAAAACGGCAAGCCCATCGGCAACCACAAGGAAGGCTGGAACTGGCACTCCGACCTCTCGTACAAGGCCGAGCCCTCGATGGGCGCGCTGCTCTATGCGCTCGAAGTGCCGCCCGTGGAAGGCGACACCTTCTTCGCCTCGATGCATGCCGCCTACGAGGCGCTGGCCGACGACACGAAGGCGCGCATCCGCCACCTCACGGCCACGCACAGCTACGCCAACTACTACGGCAAGGCCTTTGCCGACCGCAACCCGCTGACGCCCGAGCAGCTCGCGGCCACGCCCGACGTGGTGCACCCGCTGGTGCGTACGCATCCCGAGACGGGGCGGCTCTCGCTCTACGTCGGCGAAGACGTGGTGAAGCAGATCGACGGCCTGCCCGCCGAGGAGAGCACCGCACTGCTGGCCGAGCTGAACGCACACGCGGTCTCGCCCGAGTTCAGCTACCGCCACAAGTGGCTCGCGGGCGACCTGCTGATCTGGGACAACCGCTGCACCATGCACCGGGCCACACCCTACGACGACACTGTGTACCGCCGCGTCATGCACCGCACCACCGTGGCCGGCGATCGGCCGTTCTGACACACCATTGACGGCATCCGCCACGTTTCCCACAACCACAAGAAAGAAGGCAAGCGCATGGAATCCAACAACGAACCCGACATGGCAGAGCCCTCGGCGCTTCTTCGCGGGCGCGAGCGCCAGCGCGGCAAGGGCGCGACGCTGTCCGACGAGCTGAAGGACACGCTCGAGGATTTGATCGTGAGCGGTGTCATGAAGCCCGGCGCACGGCTCGACGAGGCCGAGCTGGCCGAGCGCTTCAAGGTCTCGCGCACGCCGGTGCGCGAGGCGCTCAAGGCACTGGCCGCCACGGGCCTCGTCGACCTGCGCAGCCGCCAGGGCGGTGTGTGCGTGGCGCGCATTTCGCTGCCGATGCTGATCGAGATGTTCCAGATGATGGCGGTGATGGAGGGCCTGTGCGCCAAGTTCGCTGCGCGCCGCGCCACCGAGGCGCAGAAGCTGCGCATGAGCACGCTGCACGACGAGCTCACGCGCATCCTCGCCTCGGGCGATCACTCGCGCTTCTACGACGTGAACCAGGATTTCCACGACGCGCTGTACGAGGCGTCGAACACCCACTACCTGGCCGAGCAGACCCGTGCGCTGCGCAAGCGCGTGCGCGTGTACCGCCGCTACGTCACCTTTCAACCCGGCCGCATGACCGCGACCATCGGCGAGCACGGCGCGATCCTCGACGCGATCCGGCGCAACGACCCGGCCGCTGCGTTCTCTTCCGCCATCGACCACGTGAGCCTGCTCGAGGACGACATCGTCGACCTGATCGCGGCGCTGTCCGAGCAGGACGCCGGCGGGGCGTGAACCCCTTTCCTGACATCCATTTTTCGACCGCATCCCAGGACATCACTCCATGAAACTCGAACTCGAAGGCAAGACCGTTCTCATCACCGGCGCCTCCAAGGGCATCGGCCTTGCGGCCGCCCACGCATTCGCGGCCGAAGGCTGCCACCTTCACCTCGCGGCGCGCGACGGCGTGGCGCTCGCTGCGGCCAAGGCCGAGATCGAGGAAGTCCGTCCGGTGAAAGTCGCCATCCACCCGATGGACCTTGCCGCGCCCGGCGCGATGACCGCGCTGGCCGATGCGGCCGGCCCCGTCGACATCCTCGTGAACAACGCGGGCGACATCCCCGCGGGCCCGATCGAGTCGCTCGACTTCGCGGCGGTGCGCCGCGGCTTCCAGCTCAAGGTGCTGGGCTACATGGAACTGAGCCAGATCTACTACGCGCGCATGAAAGCCGCTGGCGGCGGCGTGATCGTGAACGACATCGGCAACTCCGGCGAGAACTGGGACGCCAACTACATCGCCGGCTCCACCGGCAACGCCGCCGTCATGGCCTTCACGCGCGCGCTCGGCGGCGTGAGCCTGGACGACGGCATTCGCGTCGTGGGCGTGAACCCCGGCCCGGTGGCGACCGACCGCATGGTCAAGCTCATGAAGCGCCGCGCGCTCGACACCCACGGCGACGAAGGCCGCTGGGAGGAGCTGTTCGACAACTACCCCGGCGGCCGCCCGGCCGATCCGGAAGAGGTGGCCGAGCTGATGGTGTTCCTGGCCTCGGCGCGCGCGGCCTACATCACCGGCACCGTGGTGACCATCGACGGCGGCATTGCCGCGCGCGGCTCGATCATCAAGACCAGCAAGAAGGTGGTCGAGGCCGAACAGGCCCGGAGGCTCGCGGCATGAACGCGGCGCTGAACCCCGCGGCTGCCGTGCCGGCCGTCACCAGCGATGCGGAAACCCGCAACCAGTATTTCGACAAGCTGTTCACGAACCCCGACCTGATGTGGCTGGGCCAGAACACCAACCACTTTCCGCTGCACCCGGCCGTGCGCAAGGCGCTGCACGACGCCATCGACGACGAGAGCTTTCATGCTTACGCGCCGCCGCTGGGCATGGAGGCACTGCGCTCGGCCATCGTGGACGACCTGGGCGTGCCGGACCAATCGGCCGTGGTGACCGATGGCGCGGTGTCCGCGCTGGCGCTGGCGTGTCGCGCCTTCTGCGTGGTGGGCAAAGGCTTCGTCACGACCGACCCGGGCTGGAAGTGGCCGCTGCAGTTTGCCGCCAAGGCCGGCTCGGCGATCACCGAGATTCCGATCTACGGGCCCGAGTACGGTTTCAAGCTTTCGGCCGAGGCGCTGGCTGCATCGACTGACGGGAACACCGCGGTCATCTACCTCGTGGACCCGAACAACCCGCTGGGCACCACCTACACCGAAGACGAGATCCGCGCTTTCGCGGACCGCGCGCGCGAAATCGGTGCCGTGTTGATCCACGACTGCACCTACCGCGACTTTGCCGACAGCCACACGCTGGCTTCGCGCTTCTATCCGGAAGGCACGGTGACCATCGTGAGTTTCTCGAAGTGGCTGGGGCTGGCTGGGCTGCGTCTTGGCGCGCTGGTGGCTTCGCCGGAACTGCTCGCGCGCATCCTGCCGCATTCGCAGGCCCCACTGGGCGCCAGCGTGCTGGCGCAGCGCGCGGCCATCGCAGGCCTCGGCGTGAAGGACGAATGGATGGCCGAGGTGATCGCGCAGCAACGTGAGAACCAGCAGATGATCGTCGACGCCTTCGCGAAGCTGCCCGGCTTCGAGGTGCCGGTGTTTCCGTCGCAAGCCAACTTCATCGTGGTCGAGTGCAGCAAGGCGGGCGTGACGCCCGAGGCGCTGGTTACCGCGCTCGGCGAGCACGACATCATGGTGCGGCAGGGCACGTACCACACGCCGCGCTTTGGCCATCGCTTCGTGAAGATCTCGACGACAGTGCCGAAGGCGTGGGCGCAGGCGTTGTGCGACGTGCTTCCGCAGGCGGTCGAGCGTGCACGGAGCCTGCCCGCCACGGTCGCGCTTTTTTGAAAGGCCGACCATGAGTTTCGCCACCACCGCGGACGGCGTCCGCCTGTACTGCGAGACCGCCGGCAGCGGCACGCCCATCGTGTTCGTGCACGAGTTTGGCGGCGACCACCGCAGCTGGGAGCCGCAGATGCGCTACTTCGCGCGGCGCCACCAGTGCGTGACCTTCGGCGCGCGCGGCTATCCGCCGTCGGAGGTGCCGCAGGACATGGAACGCTACTCGCAAGCCATCGCGGCCGACGACATCGCCGCGGTAATGGATGCGCAGAAGCTGGAGCGCGCGCACATCGTCGGCCTGTCGATGGGCGGCTTTGCGACGCTGCACTTCGGCTTGCGTCACGCCGAGCGCGCAGCTTCGCTGGTGATCGCCGGCGCGGGCTATGGCGCCGAGAAGGCGCATGAAGAATACTTCCGCGGCGTTTCGCTCGAAGTGGCGCGGCAGTTCGAAGTGCAGGGCGCCGAGCGTTTTGCGCGCACCTATTCGCTGGGCGCGAGCCGCGTGCAGTTCCAGAACAAGGACCCGCGCGGCTGGCAGGAGTTTGCGACCTGGCTCGGCCAGCACGATGCGGTCGGCGCGGCCAACACCATGCGCGGCGTGCAGGCGCGCCGTCCGTCGATCTACGACCTGGAGGCCGAGCTGCGCGTGATGAGCGCGCCTTCGCTCGTGGTGGTCGGCGACGAGGACGACCACTGCCTGCAGCCCGGCATCTTCCTCAAGAAGACGATTCCGGCCTGCGGCCTGGCCGTGATGCCGAAGACCGGCCACACGCTCAACCTGGAAGAGCCTGCCGCATTCAACGCCTTGCTGGCCGAGTTCTTCGCGCAGGTCGAGGCCGGCCAGTGGAAGCCGCGCGATCCGCGCGCGCTGCCCGGCCAGATCATGAAGACCGACTGATGACCGCGGCAGTCACCGCGCAGCGGCAGCGCATCTGGCGCATCGATGCCGACCGGCTCTGGGACCGGCTCATGACGCTTGCGCGCATCGGTGCCACGCCGGATGGCGGCGTCGATCGGCAGGCGCTCAGCGCGGAAGAGATCGCCTCCTGGCACACGATGATCGACTGGGCGCAGTCCGCAGGCCTGGAGCCTGCGACCGACGCCGCCGGCAATCTCTTCATCGCGCTGCCCGGTATCGACCGCGATGCACCGCCCGTGCTCGCGGGCAGCCACCTCGACAGCCAGCCCGGCGGCGGGCGCTTCGACGGCGTCTACGGCGTCGTGGCCGCGCTCGAAGTGCTGACCACGCTGGCCGCACGCGGCGTGCGCCCGCCGACGGACATCGTCTGCGTGGCATGGATGAACGAAGAGGGTTCGCGCTTCGCGCCCGGCATGATGGGCTCCGAGGCCTTTGCCGGCGTGCGCAGCCTTGCAGAGATTCGTGCGGTGCGCGATGCGCGGGGCACGTCGGTTGCCGAGGCGCTCGATGCGCTGCATGCCGCATTCCCCGCACTGCGGCGCCGGCCGCTCGGCTTTCCGTTGGCGGCCTATGTCGAGGCGCATATCGAGCAGGGGCCGATCCTCGAAGCGCAGGGCCGCGTGATCGGTGTTGTCACCGGCATTCAGGGCAAGAAGACCTTCGATATCGTGATCGAGGGCGAGCGAGGCCATGCCGGCACGCTTGCGATGGCCGAGCGGCGCGACGCACTCGCGGCGTTTGCGCGCATCGCGACGGCGCTCTACGCCGAGATCGGCGGGCACGACGATGTGGTGAAGTTCACCATCGGCCGCCTCCAGGTCGAGCCGAACGCGCCGTCGGTGGTGCCCGAGCGCGTGACGCTGCGCATCGACCTGCGCCATCCCGACAACGCGGTGCTCGCATACCTGGGCCACCGGCTCGTATCGCTGTGCGAGGTCCATGCCGCGCCCTGCGGCGCGGCCGTGACGCCGTTGGTCGATGCGCCTTCCAACGGCTTCGACACCGCGCTGCAGCAAGCCATCGCCGACGCCGCCGAGCACATCGGCGAGTCGCACATGCGCATTCTTTCCGCGGCCGGCCACGACGCGCGCCACATGGCGCCGCTGTGCCCGAGCGCGATGATCTTCATTCCCTGCCGCGACGGCGTGAGCCATGCTGAACACGAGTGGGCCGAGCCCGCCCACGTGGCGGCCGGCGCGAACGTGCTGCTGCGCGTGTTGCTGCCCTATGCACGCGTCGGGGAGGGCAACGCACCATGAGCGAAGCGGTCACCGACATGGCGGATCTGCCGATGCAGCATCCGCATGCACCGGCAAGCGCCGCGCAGGCGCGGGCCCGCTTCTTCAACTCGGGCAATGCCTTCGACGTGAAGCTGCCCGAAGTGTCCGCGCGGCTTTTCATGCCGCCGCAGGACGGGAACTTCGGTGTGTTCGACTGCGACCAGGCCGATGCCCTGGGCTGCGACTTTGCGGCGACCACGCCGCTGATGCTCGCGCGCTATGTGCGCATTCCCGCCGCCGACGCGCCGCTCACCCTGGACGTGCGTGCGACCGGTTCGGTCTGGTACGTGATCTCCGGCAGCGGCCGTCTCGACGGTGCGACCGATGGCTTTGCGTTCGGCACGGGCGATGTCTTCCTGTTGCCCGGTGCGCCGGGCTACCGGCTCGAAGCCGGTCCGGCGGGTGCGTTGCTGTGGACCGTCGGCAACGAGCCGCAGCTGGCCTTCGACCGCGCGCAGCCGGCTCCCGTGACCGATGCGCCGATCGATGCCGTGCACTATCCGGCCGAGGAGATCGAGCGCCAGTTCGCGCTGATTTTCTCGACCGGCACGCGCCACGAAACATCGGGCCGCGCGCTGATCTTTTCATCCGACCGGCAGGCCGCCGCGCGCAACCTCACGCCCACCCTGACACTGAGCTTCAACACGCTGATGCCCAACAGCCATCAGCGAACGCATCGCCACAACTCGGCCGCAGTGACGCTGGTGGTGCAGGGCGAGGCTTGCCATTCGATGGTCGGCGGTGCGCATTGCCCGTGGGAGCCCTGGGCGACGCTGGTGACGCCTCCGGGTGCGCCGCATTCGCACCACAACGCGGGCCAGGATGGCGCGCGCTTCCTGATCGTGCAGGACGGCGGGCTGCACTGTCACGCGCGGACGATGGGGTTCGAATTTCTGGAGGCCGTGGAATAGACGGGGAACGACTTCGGCAGTGAAGTCGAACGTTCACGCTCGTTTCTTGGGACTGTCACTTGAGAGCGCCACCATGCGCGCATGGCTGGCCAACTTATCTCCATCGCCCTGACCGTCGACCAACACGACGCCGGGGACTATTTCTGGGTGCTGCTGGAATCCTTCGACAACTCGATGGAGTTCGAGCCGCTGATGGAGGCCGCCACCGGCTTCGCCACGTATGGCGATGCCCTGCAGGCTGGCTACGTCGTGCTGAAGGGGCTGTCGGACGATCTGAACGCGGGGCCTCGGGAGGAGGGCGACGATTCAGACGTGATGGCGATGGACGACGTGGGGGATGCCGACTGACAAGCCGTTCGCGGCGCATGCACACGGCTATACAAGCGGCGCCGACCTGGTGCTCCATTCCTGGATGAACTGGTGAGCTCGGCACTTCACTCGCTCGAGCGCAGCTTCCCGCGTCGACTGCTGGGCGATCACCAGGACGCATCGCTGTACGTGGCCTTCCCGTAACTCTGCCTTGCCGACATAGGCGCCCTCCGGCGTCCGCTGGAGTTCGACCCGGCAACGCCAGCCCTCCGGAAGATCGAGATCTGTCAGGGAAGCGGTCATGGCCTCACAAGCATAGGCGGCGCACGATGAATTCCCATGGGGAGACTACCCTCCCTCATTGAGGGGCTTCAACCAGTCCATGTGCGGGCACGTTTTCCATACTCGAAGATTGCTGTATATTTGTACAGTGTTTTGTGGCTTTTTATCTTCGACGGACCATGAACCAATCCGAACTTTTCTTTCCCCGGCAGGCACCTGAGGCACTGACTGCCATCGCTTCGCACGAGACGTCGGAAGACGACACGCCCTTCCACTTCGAAGATGTCGAGCCCGAGCACCGGGTCGCCTACAGCGTGAGGCTCGCGGACTGTCCGTACCCGACGGCCGACGCCGTCAAGGTCTCGGAGCAGCGCTTCCGGCGCGAACTCGATCGGCAACTGGGCGACGAGGCCGTGCCGGCGCTGCGTGCATTCCAGAATGCGAGCGAGTCGGGCGAAAGCGACCTCACCAAGGCCGAGATCGCGCTGGCCAAGCGCTGGGCGAAGGCCTACGACGCGGCCAGGACCGCGGGCTTCCGCGACCTTGGCGACATCGACGAGGCATTCTTCGAGGTACGGCCGGTTTGACCGCACCGACCTGGCCGCTTCGCTCAAGCTTTGCGCTGCCGCCGTACATCGCGCATCCGCTCGAGTTCGGCCATGCCCTCGTCGGTGATGCAGATCACGATGGCGGTCTGGGTCGGGACGTACTTGCCATTCGAGCTGGGTGGCGGGGTGAACTCCGCCTCGATCAGTCCAGTGGCTTTCAGCACGGAAACGTGCATGATTTCTTCCGGGCGGGAAACCTTGAGCGGAAGTTCGGCGAACGCGAGTCTCATCAAGAAAAGCAGCGGCATTTTTAGCTCCCGAGTCCCGGCCTTGTCGATCCCAAGGCCTCGCCGGCAAGCCTCTTGTTGCTCATTGCGATATCTATGCCAGCAACTAACTTCTAGCCCGCGCCAAAGAGATCTCCGGTGGGACCGGAGCCTGAGAAAATCGTCAGGAGTGTCCTACTCGGTGCGCGATCTCAGCCCTGGATACCACCTGGACGATAGATGCGGCCGCCCGTTTTGCATCAGCTTCCGCTGCCGGGCGAGTTGCATGAGGTGATCTTCGAATCCGGCTTGTGAATTGATCCCGGGCTCGCTGCTCACTGCGCCACGCGGATGTTGGCGTCCTTGATGATCTTCGCGTAGATGGCGGCATCCGCGCGCACCACTTTCTGGAATTCTTCCGGCTTGCCGCCGGCCACCTGCAGGCCGAGCGCCTCGATCTTGGCGCTGACCTCGGGCAGGTGCACGATGCGGTTGATCTCCTCCGACAGCTTTTGCACCACGGGCGCCGGCGTCGCGGCGGGCAGGAACACGCCGAACCAGCCGTACGGATCGAACGAGTGGTAGCCCAGCTCGGCGAAGGTGGGCACGTCGGGCAGGCCGGGCATGCGCTGTGTGCCGGTCACGGCCAGCGGGCGCATCGACTTGAGATACGGCCGCGCGCTGGCACTGTCGATGAAGGCCGAGGCGAGCTGGCCGCCCACCAGGTTGGTGACCAGCGGCGCCGCGCCCTGGAACGGCACGTGCACCAGGTCGATGCCGGCCTGCATGTTCAGGAGCGCGCCCTGGATGTGCGACGAGGTGCCGGCGCCGTAGCTGCCGAAGTTGTACTTGCCGGGGCTTGCCTTCACCATCGCGATGAAGCTCTTCAAGTCTTTCGCGGGCGAGTCCAGCGGCACGGCCAGCATGCTCGGGCTGCGCGCGATCATGGTGACGGGCGCGAGATCCTTCAGCGGATCGTAGGGCAGCTTCTCCATGAGCATCGGCTGCTGGATCAGCGCGGTGATGGCAATGAGCACGGTGTGGCCGTCGGGTGGCGCCTTCGCGACGAAGCTGTTGCCGATGGTGCCGCCGGCGCCGGGCCGGTTTTCCACCATCGCCGGCTGCCCCCAGGCTTCCTGCAGCTTCTGTCCGATGGTGCGCGCCAGCGTATCGGTCGCGCCGCCGGCGGGGTAGGGCACGATCAGCTTCAATGGTTGTGCCGGATAGGCCGTTTGCGCCAGGGCCGGCGCCGCCAGCAGCGCGGCCAGGCCGGCCGCAATGCAGAGTCTTCGCATCTTCGATGTCTTCATGGTGTTGTCTCCTCGGGTGGATCGGAAAAAACTCAGCGCATCGCTTCGCGCACAAGGCTGCGCGCAATGACGATCTGCTGGATCTGCGTGGTGCCTTCGTACAGACGGACCAGGCGCACGTCGCGGTCGAAGCGGTTGGCGGCGTCGAGCAGGGCTTCCAGGGTTTGCGGCCCGCGGATCATGTCGGCTTCCTCAGAGAGCGTCGCCAGTGCCGAGAATCGCGGTGGCCTGGCTGGACAACATGCCGCCGTTGCCGTGTGCGATGGCGGTGTGTGCGTTCTTCACCTGGCGCTCGCCGCATTCGCCGCGCAGCTGCCGCACGGCCTCGATCAGCGCGAAGATGCCGTACATGCCGGGATGCACGCACGAGAGTCCGCCGCCGTTGGTATTGACCGGCAGCTTGCCGCCCGGCGCGATGGCGCCATCGGCGACGAAACGGCCCGCTTCGCCCTTGGGGCAGAAGCCCAGGTCTTCCAGGAAGAGCAGCGTGTTGATGGTGAAGGCGTCGTACAGCTGCACGACGTCGATGTCCCGCGGCGCGAGTCCCGCCATGGCGAAAGCCTCGCG
Source organism: Variovorax sp. P4_B10 (assembly GCF_056402375.1). Taxonomy (NCBI): domain Bacteria; kingdom Pseudomonadati; phylum Pseudomonadota; class Betaproteobacteria; order Burkholderiales; family Comamonadaceae; genus Variovorax; species Variovorax sp. P4_B10. The sequence goes on from NZ_JBFUHN010000001.1 coordinate 146,558, forward strand.
GCCCGACTGGCTGGCCGCCGTGACGGTGAGGTCCGCCATCGACGATATCTGCCGGTTCCACACCGCCGTGGCATTGCCCAGCACGTAGACCGGCTTCTTCGGCAGGTCCCTCGCGCGCTCGGCGCTCACCAGCACGCAGGCGCCGCCGCCGTCGGTGACCAGGCAGCAGTCGCGCACGGTCAGCGGGTCCGACACCATGCGGGCGGCCAGCACCTCCGCGCGCGTGAGCGGCTCGCGCATGAAGGCCTCCGGGTTGAGCCGGGCCCACGCGCGTGCCGCCACCGCCACGTCGGCCAGCTGCTCGCGCGTGGTGCCGAATTCGTGCATGTGGCGCGAGGTGGCCAGCGCGTAGGCCGACACCGGCAGCATCGGTTCGTAGGGGTGCTCGTAGGGCTGCGGGTCGAGGAAGCGGCGCGCCGCCACGATCTCGCGCCGGCCGAAGGCTGCGCTGCGCTGCGCGCTGCCGTAGCAGACCAGCACCGCGCTGCACTGGCCAGCGCGGATCGCCTGCATCGCGGGCAGCAGGTGCGCGATGAAGCTGCTGCCGCCCAGCATCGTGCCGTCGATGTAGCGCGGGTTGAGGCCGAGATACTCGACCACCGGCAGCGCCCACATCGCGGCCGAAGCGCTCGCGGTGCACAGACCGTCGATGTCGCCCATCGCGAGGCCCGCATCGGCCACGGCCGCACGCGCCGAGCGCGCCAGCAGTTCCATGTCGGTGAAGCCGGGCGTCTCGCCGCAGCCGAAGGTGGCGACGCCGGCAATCGCCGCGTTGCCGCGCAGGGCCTTCAGTCCGGCGCTCATTGGTGCCCTTCGATGGCGTCGAACAGCACCAGGCCACGGCCGTCCTTCACCTGCACCCGTGCCTTGACACGCTGGCCGATGCGCACCACCTCGGGCGCAAGGTTGTCCACGCGGCTCATGAGCCGCACGCCTTCGTCGAGATCGACCAGGCTGACGTTGAGGTCGCCGCCATCCGCCGGCCTGCGCCGCACGGTCGTCACGGCATGCACGGTGCCGAGCCCGCTGGGCGCCTTCCATTCCAGCGCCGTGCTGCCGCAGTGCGGGCAGCTCTCGCGCGGGTAGTACACGTGGCGGCTGCAATCGCCGCAGCGCTGCACGAGAAAGCGGCCGCCATCCAGTTCGCCCTGGTGGAAGGCCTGCACGCCTTGCGGTTCGGTCATGGTGTTCCCTTGTGCCGGGGTTTTCATTTCAGACCGGATCCCAGCTGAACACGTCGGCCGAACGCGCCAGGTCGTAGAAGCTCGCCTTCAGCGCGGGCAGCGCATGGCTGGCCACGGTCTGCGGGCTCCAGCCTTCGCTGCGGTGCACCGAGCGCACGGGCCGCGGCTGGCTCATGAGGAAGATCTCGTTGTTGCGAACGGCGAAGATCTGGCCGTTGACGTCCTTCGCAGCATCGCTGGCCAGGCAGACGGCCAGCGGCGCGATCTTGGCGGGCGTCATCTGCTTCAGCCGATCGACGCGCGCCTGCTCCTCGGGCGTCTCGGTCGGGATGGAGCCGATCATCCGGCTCCATGCAAAGGGCGAGATGCAGTTGGAGCGCACGTTGAACTTCTGCATGTCGAGCGCGATGGACTTCGACAGCGCCGCGATGCCGAGCTTGGCCGCGCTGTAGTTGGCCTGGCCCAGGTTGCCGACCAGCCCGGAGGTGGAGGTCATGTGCACGAAGCAGCCGCTTTCCTGCTCCTTGAAGTGCGTGGCGGCGGCGCGGCTCACGTGGAAGCTGCCGTACAGGTGCACCTTGATCACCGCGTCCCACTCTTCGGCGCTCATCTTGTGGAAGAAGCGGTCGCGCAGGATGCCAGCGTTGTTGACGACGACGTCGATGCGGCCGAAGGCCTCCACCGCCGTGCCGACGATGCGCGCCGCGGCGGCCTGCTCCGACACGCTGTCGGCATTGGCCACCGCCTGGCCGCCGAAGGCCTTGATCTCGTCGACCACGGCCTGCGCGGGGCCTTCGCTCTTGCCTTCGCCGGCCACCGAGGCACCGATGTCGTTGACCACGACCCGGGCCCCTTCGCGCGCCATTGCCAGCGCGATGTCGCGGCCGATGCCGCCGCCGGYGCCGGTGACGACGACGACCTTGTTCTCCATCATCCTGTTCATGCGTTTCACTCCTTGTCGGTGCGCGCCGGCCACTGGAAGGCCGACGGCTGCTTGTCGAAGAACCGCTGCACCGCCTCGCGGTGCGGCGTGGTCTGGAAGCACAGCGCCTGGCCGTTGGCCTCGGCCTCGAAGGCGGCTTCCATGGCGCCCGCGTCGAGCGCGATGCGCTTGACCAGGCTCACGGCCAGCGGCGAGGCGCCGGCAAAGCTGTCTGCCAGCGCCAGCGCCCGCGGCAGCAGCGCGGCCTGCTCGTGCTGCTCCATCGCGATGCCGAGCGCCAGCGCCTCTCGCGCGTCCACTTCCCTGGACGAAAGGAACAGCTCGCGGGCACGCTGCGCGCCGACGATGCGCGGCAGGGTGTAGGTGGCGCCGCAGTCCGGGACGAGCCCGATCCGCATGAAGACCATGCAGAAGCGGGCGCGCGGCGTCACCAGCACGAAGTCCGCCGCCAGCGCCAGGCTGAAGCCGGCACCGTAGGCCGCACCGTCCACGGCGGCGATGACGGGGCGATCCAATGACAGCAGCTCGCGGAAGATCGCGTGCGTGCCGTGCATGCGTGCGCGCATGCCGTCGCTTTCAAGCTTGCCGGCTGCGGCGATGCCGCGCAGGTCGCCGCCCGCGCAGAAGGCGCCATTGGCGCCGGTGATCACCACGGCGCGCATGCCGCTGTCCGCCTTGACCTGCGCGATGGCGGCGGCCAGGCCCTCCTTCAGCTCGGGGGTGAGCGAGTTGCGGGTGGCGGGGTGATCGAGGGTGACCACGGCCGTGGTGCCGCGGCGCTCGAAGCGAACGCTCATGAGGACTCCTTTGCTGCCGAGGCGCGATGCTGCTCCTGCAGCTCGCGCCAGAGGATCTTGCCGGTGCCCGACTTGGGCAGGGCGTCCACGAATTCCACGAGACGGGGCGCCTTGTAGACCGCCATGCGGCTGCGTGCCCAATCGACGATGTCCTGCGCCTGTACCTCGCCGCGGAAGGCGGGCTTGAGCGAGACGATCGCCTTCACCGCCTCGCCCTGCCTGGCGTCGGGCACGCCGATGATGCAGGCCTCGTGGATCGCCGGATGCTCGTACATCATGTTCTCCACCTCGGCCGGCCAGACCTTGTAGCCCGAGCTGTTGATCATTCGCTTGAGGCGGTCGCGCATGAAGAAGTAGCCTTCTGCGTCCACGTAGGCCAGGTCGCCGGTACGGAAGAAGCGCTTGCCCTCCAGCTCGAAGAAAGCTTCGCGGTCGGCCTGCGGGTTGCGCCAGTAGCCGACGGTGTTCTGCGGCGCGTGGGTGACCAGTTCGCCCAGCTCGCCCTGCGGAAGTTCGCTCAGCGTCAGCGGATCCACGATGCGGGTGTCCACGCCCTGCGCCGGGATGCCCAGGCACTGGCGCTTGCCGCGCGCGAGCGGGTTGGCCTGCAGGAAGGAGGCGGTTTCCGTCAGGCCGTAGCCTTCGTTGTAGGTGATGCCGTATCGCTGCTGCATCATCGTCGCCACCGCTTCCGGCATGGCCGCGGCGCCGCCGGAGAGCAGGGTCAGGCTGGAGATGTCGCGATGCGCCACCTCGGGGTTCGCGAAGAAGTCCAGGATCATTGCCGGCGGGGCTGTCCACGCGGTGACGCGATGGCGCTCGATCAGCCGGGCGGCCAGGGCCGGATTCCAGCGTGGGAGCATCACCGAGGTGCCGCCCAGGAAGATCGGCATGTTCATGCCGTTCTGCAGGCCGAGCATGTGGAACAGCGGTGCGACAGCCAGCACCACCGTCTCGCAATGCAGGCCCTTCCAGACGTGCGAGGCGGCCAGGGACGCGATCACCGTCTGGTGGGTGTGCATGCAGCCCTTGGGGTGGCCGGTGGTGCCCGAGGTGTAGGGCAGGATGGCGAGATCCATGGGGCGCACGCCCGGATCGGCGCCATCGCCGGTGGCCGGCATGCTGGCCCAGCCCGCGCAATCGGGCCGCGAGATCGGACGCAGCGGCTCGAGCACCCAGTCCGGAATCTCGTCGGAGGCATCCGCCACGGCCTCGCTGTACGCGTGCACGACGATCCGCTCGAACAGGCCCGGCTCGAAGTGCTCCAGCAGCTCCTGCGCCACGAACGCAATGCGCGCGCCACTGTTCTCGGCGTAGTACCGAACCTCCTGGACCTTGCTCATCGGATTCACGGGCACCACCACGCCGCCCGCGCGCAGGATCGCGTAGCACGCGACCACGAACTGTGGGCAGTTCTGGCTGGCCACCAGCACGCGGTCGCCGCGCTGCAGCTTGAGCGTGTCGCGCAGCCAGGCCGACATCGCAGCCACGCGCTGCTGGAGTTCGGCATAGCGGACGACGCTGCCACAGTAGACGATCGCGGCCTTTTCGGGATACCGCCGCGCCGCGACCTCGAGGTACTCCGGCAGCGTCGCCTGCGGCACGACCAGCTCGCGTGCGACGCCCTTGGGCCAGAAACGGAAGTGCGGATGTTCACCCTGGGCCATCATTGCCTCTCCATGGCCCGCGCGATGATCTCTTTCATCACCTCGTTGGCACCACCATAGATGCGGCCGACGCGCACGTCGGCATACAGCCGCGCGATCGGGTATTCGTTCATGAAGCCGTAGCCGCCGTGCAGCTGCAGGCATTCGTCGACGATGCGGCAGCAGGCGTCGGTGGTCCACCACTTGGCCATGGCGGCCGTCGGCACGTCGAGTTCGCCGCGCATCAGGCGGGCGATGCAGTCGTCCACGAAGGCGCGCGCCACCTGCGCCTGCGTCTCGCACTCGGCGAGCTTGAAGCGGGTGTTCTGCATCTTCAAAAGCGGCTGGCCGAACACCTGGCGGTCGCGCACGTAGTCGAGCGTGTCGCCGATCGCGCGCTGCATGGTCGCCACCGCGCCGACGGCGATCAGCATGCGCTCGCGCGGCAGCTGCGCCATGAGCTGCGCGAAGCCGCAGCCCTCCTGGCCGCCCAGCAGGTTGTCGGCCGGCACGCGCACGTCGTCGAAGAACAGCTCTGTGGTGTCCAGCGTCTTCTGGCCCATCTTGTCGAGCAGCGGCCCGCGGCGAAAGCCCGCCGTGCCTTCGGTCTCCACCATCAGCAGCGAGATGCCCTTGCCGCCGGCGGCCGCATCGGTCTTGGCCGCGACGCAGACCAGGCCGGCGTGCATGCCGTTGGTGATGAAGGTCTTGCTGCCGCTGATGCGCCAGTGGTCGCCGTCGCGCCGCGCCTGCGTCTTGATGCGCTGCAGGTCGGTGCCGGCGCCGGGCTCGGTCATCGCGATGGCCGCCACCAGCTCGCCGCTGGCCATGCGCGGCAGCCAACGCAGCTTCTGCGCCTCGGTGCCGTAGGCCAGCAGGTAGTGGGCGACGATGCCGCTGTGCACGTTGTTGCTGAAGCTCTGCGCCATGGCGCGCATCTGCTCCTCGCAGATCACCGCCTCGTGCAGGAAGCTGCCGCCGCCGCCGCCGTATTCCTCGGGGATGCTGGCGCACAGCAGCCCGGCCGCACCGGCCTGGGTCCAGATGTCGCGGTCGGCATGGTGCTGCGCGCGCCAGCGCGGCTCGTTGGGCACGCACTCGCGCTCGAAGAAGCGGCGTGCGCTGTCGCGCAGCATCTCGAGTTCTTCGTTCATCCACGGCCGCGTGGCAACGGCCCCGCCGGTCATGGCCGGCCGCCTCCGCAGACCAGCACCTGCCCGCTCACATAGTTCGACTCCGGAATGCAGAACAGGTAGACCGCGCCCGCCGCTTCCTGCGGCGTGCCGCCGCGGCCGAGCGGGATCAGGGCTTCGGCGTTCTTGAGGATCTGCGGGTTGACCCCGACCTTGATCTGCCGGCCCTCGATGTCGATGCTGGCGCCCGCGCTGGCATCGGCTTCGGTCAGCCGGGTCTTGATCAGGCCGAAGGCAACGCTGTTGACCGTGACCTTGTAGCGCCCCCACTCCTTGGCCATCGCCTTGGTCAGGCCGTTGATGCCGGCCTTGGCGGCCGCGTAGTTGGCCTGGCCCGCGTTGCCGTACACGCCGGAGGTGGACGAGATGTTGACCACCTTGCGGAACACTTCCTGGCCTTCGTCGGCCTCGCGCCTGGTGGCATCGCGGATGAAGCTGGAGGCGGCGCGCAGGATGCGGAAGGGCGCGGTCAGGTGCACGGCCAGCATGGCTTCCCACTGCTCGTCGCTCATCTTCTGCACCACGTTGTCCCAGGTGTAGCCGGCGTTGTTGACGATGATGTCCAGGCCGCCATAGCTGTCGACGGCGGTGCGCACGAAGCGGTCGGCAAAGCCGCTGTCCGTCACGCTGCCGGCGCAGGCGATGGCGCTGCCGCCCGCGGCCACGATGTCGTTGACGGTCTGCGCGGCCGGCTCGGCGTCGAGGTCGTTGATGACGACGCGGGCGCCGTCGCTCGCCAGCTTGAGCGCGATCTCGCGCCCGATGCCGCGGCCGGAGCCGGAGACGATGGCAACCTTGCCTTCGAGCTTTCTGCTGCTGTTCATGTGTTGTCTCCTCGGGGGTGTGTCAGTGCCAGGCGACGACGGCTTCGCCGCTCAGCTTGATGGCGCCGTTCGCGTCGGTGCTTGCGACCTTCAGCCGCACGCTGCGCCGGCCCTCGTGCTCGAATTTCTCGGCGACGGTGCCGGTGCAGCCGATGCGCTCGCCCACATGGGTGAGGGCGGCAAAGCGCACCTCGAGCGAGCGGATCGCCGACTGCGGCGCCCAGTTCGTCAACAGCCGCGCGAGCCAGGCCGCCGACAGCATGCCGTGCGCGAAGACGTCGGGCATGCCCGCGGACTTCGCGAAATCGATGTCGACGTGGATCGGGTTGTGGTCGCCCGAGGCGCCGCAGTACAGCGCCAGGTCGAGCCGGCTGATCGGCGGCAGTTCCAGCGGGGGCAGGGCATCGCCGGGCTGCAGCGCGTTCCAGTCGGGAAGGGCGGTGGTCGTCATGGTGAGGCTTCCGGTCATGGGTTGCGCACCACGGTCACGCAGCGCAGCTCGGCCACGAGTTCGCCGTGCTGGTTGCTGACGTGGGTCTTGCGCACGACGAACTCGAGCGCGCCGTTCTTCTTGTCGTAGATGTCCTCGATGTGCTGGCGGAAGGTCAACGTGTCGCCGGCGTAGGCCATCGCGTGGTAGCTGAAGCCCTGCTCGCCGTGCAGCAGGCTGCGGTAGTCCATGCCCAGCAGCTCGCGAATGGCGGCCGGGTTCGGCGCCTCCATCTCCAGGCAGAAGAAGAAGGTGGGCGGCACCGGCAGGCCCGGGTGCCCCGCATCGCGCGCGGCGGCCTCGTCAATGTAGATCGGGTCCGTCTGGCCCGTGGCCTTGGCGAAGAAGCGCAGGCGGCCTTTTTCCACTTCCACCTGGAACGGCGGGAGCTGGTGGCCGATGTGGCGGCGATCGATCATCTCAAACGGCTTGGTACAGCGTCACCACGCAGGCGCCGCCCAGGCCCAGGTTGTGCTGCAGCGCGAGGCGCGCGCCTTCCACCTGGCGCTGCTCGGCCCGGCCGCGCAGTTGCCACACCAGCTCCGCGCATTGCGCCAGACCGGTGGCGCCGAGCGGATGGCCCTTGGACAACAGACCGCCCGAGGGATTGGTCACCACGCGCCCGCCATAGGTGTTGTCGCCCTCGACGATGAAGCGCTCGGCCGTGCCCTCGGGCGTGAGGCCCAGCGCCTCGTAGGTGATGAGTTCGTTGGCGGTGAAGCAGTCGTGCAGTTCCACCACGTCCAGTTMCTCGGGACCGATGCCGGCGTCTTCGTACACCTGCCGGGCCGCGGCGGCGGTCATGTCGTAGCCGACCAGCTTGCGCATGTCCTTGCTCTCGAAGGTGGAGGGCGTGTCGGTGGTCATCGCCTGCGCCGCGATCACCACGCGCATGTCCAGGCCATGCTTCTGCGCGAACTCGGCCGAGCAGACGATGGCCGCGGCCGCGCCGCAGGTGGGCGGGCAGCACTGGAAGCGCGTGAGCGGATCGAACACCAGCGGCGAGGCCATCACCTCGTCCAGGGTCAGCGTCTGGCGGAACACCGCGAGCGGGTTGCGCGCGGCATGCTGGCGGGCCTTCACCGAGATGCGGCCGAAGGTGTCGCGGCGGATGCCGTGCTGCGCCATGTAGTCGCGGCCGGCGCCGCCGAAGAACTGCGCGGCGCGCGGCGCTTCCGGAACGAAGCCTTGCTTCTGCGTCATCACCTCGGCGAAGCGCGCCATCGGCGAGGGCCGATCGTCGTAGGCGCCCTTGAGTGCGCCGGGCTGCATCTGCTCGAAGCCGAGCGCGATGGCGCACTCGACCATGCCGCTTTCGACCGCCTGGCGCGCGAGGAACAGCGCGCTGGAGCCGGTGGAACAGTTGTTGTTGAGGTTGAAGACCGGAATGCCGCTGAGGCCGACGCCGTAGATGGCGGCCTGCCCGGCGGTGGAGTCGCCGTAGACATAGCCCACATAGGCCTGTTGCACCAGCGAATAGTCGACGCCGGCGTCGTCGAGCGCGAGCTTCGCGGCGCGCGCTCCCATCACGGTGTACGGGTCGCTGGCGCCGGGCTTGGTGAAGGGAATCATGCCCACGCCGACCACATGGACGGGGCGCTGCATACGTGTCATTGAAACTCCTGGGTGAGACGCGGTGACGATGGAATGAAGTCTCGGCCGACGTGCGGGCATCGACAATCGCGGATCGGCCCAAAACGATTGGCCGAAACGCTCATGCGGGCTCGCGATAGCGGAAGGTGCCCATCGCGCGCGCCGCCACTTCGCCGCAGGCGTCGGTGACGGTGGCTTCGCAGAAACACACCGAGCGGCCGCCGCCGGTGGCGCGCCCTTGCGCCTGCAGCAGCCCGCTCGCGGGCCGCATGAAGGCGATGTGCATGTCGACCGTGACGACCTCTCGCGCGTAGTCGACGCGCGATAGCGCGGCATGGGCCATCGCGCTGTCGAGCAGGGTCATCAGCACGCCGCCGTGGCCGTTGGCGTGGTTGTTCAGCAGTTCGGGGCGCAGCGCCACCGACACCACGGATTCACCGCCTTCGGCCCGCTCGACCCGCAGGCCCAGGTGCTCGGAGAAGGGCACGTAACGCTGCGGCCCGCTGCGCGGCCGGTCGTCGCCTTCTTGCGGCGCGCTCGCGAGGTGCAGGCTCATGGCGTGGCTCCCCGCTTCGACGCGGCGGCTGCCGCCGTGAAGTCGCGCGGCCCCGTCAGCGCAAGGCCGCCGTCGACAGGAATGACGGCGCCCGTGATGTACGAGCCCCAGTCGCTCGCGAGCATCATCGCCATGCGGCTGATGTCCTCGATGCGGCCCAGGCGCTTCAGTGGCACGCGCTCGGCCATGGCCTTCATCGTGTCGTCGGTGGGCGCGAGCCGCTTCAGGCCTTCGGTGTCGGCGATCGGCCCGGGCACGATGGAGTTGATGCGGATGCCCTGCGGACCCCACTCCAGCGCCAGCACCTGCGTCAGCATGTCGACCCCCGCCTTGGCCGCGCACACATGGGCCTGGAAGGGCGTCGGCGTGAAGGCCTGCCCGGCGGAGATCTGGATCACGCAGGCGCCGGGTTGGCGCAGATGCGCATGCGCCAGCCGGGCGACGTTGAAGCTGCCCAGCAGGTCGATGTCGATCACGGTCTTGAAGGCGTTGGGCGACATGTCGAGCGCACTGGCGAGGAAGTTGCCCGCCGCGCCCGAGACCAGCACGTCGATGGGGCCGAAACGCTGCGCGCCCTGCGCGAAGGCGCGTTCCAGCGCCTCGGGCTGGCGCACGTCGGCCGGAATGCCGAGCGCCTGCGTGCCGAGCGCTTCGAGCTGCTGCGCGGCCGCTGCCACCTTGTCGGCCGAGCGGCTGAGCACCGTGAGGCGCGCACCGGCGCGCGCGAAGGCCTGCGCGATGCCGAAGTTGATGCCGCTGGAGCCACCGGCCACGGCCACGTGGCGGCCCTTGAAATCGAATGCGGAAAAGTCCATGGGGTTCATTGCTCCTGTCACTCTGGCTTGAAGCCGATCTCGGCCAGCATCTTCCGCTCGCGCTCGAACTGGGCACGGGCGTAGTCGGCATAGCTCTCGCCGGTCATCAGCTTGGGCTGCATGTCGAACAGCTCCAGCTGCTGGAGGTAGGTGGGGTCCGCCGCAGCCTTGCTGAAGGCCGCGTGCAGCCTGGTGGCGATCTTCGGATCGAGGTTCTTCGGTGCCACCAGGCCCACCGGCGATTCGATCACCATGTCATGACCCAGCTCCTTCACGGTCGGCACGTCGTAGCGTTTCAGGCGCTCCGCGGTGAAGGTGGCGAGCAGGCGCACCTTGCCGCCCTGAACCTGGGGCCCGAAGCCGGGGTCGCCGTAGACGTCGAGATGGCGCCCGATCACCGCCTGGAAAGCCTCGCTGCCGCCCTTGTAGGGCACCAGGTTGAAGGAGGTGCCCGCCTGCCTGGCGAGCCGCTCGGCGTAGATGCGGTTGATGCTGATCGCACCGACGTTGCCCCAGCTGACGACGCCGGGACGCTTCTTCGCGTCTGCCAGCAGCTCGGGCAGCGACTTCCAGGGCGCATCGGAGGCCACCACGATGCCGGTGGTGAGCCCGGCCAGCCCGATCAGGTAGGTGAAATCCTTGAGAGGGTCCCAGGTCACCTTCTGCACCAGCGGTGCGCGGATCACCGAGTTGTGCATGACCGCGATCGTGTAGCCGTCGGCTTCGTTCATGGTCGCGAGCGATGCGGTGCCGGTGACGCCGCCCGCGCCCGGCCTGTGCATCAGYACGATGGGCTGTCCCAGGTCCCTGGAGGCGGCCTCGGCCAGCGTGCGGAAGATCGGGTCGAAGGAGCCGCCGGGCGGAAATGGCAGCACGAGTTGGATTGGCTTGTGCGGGTAAGGGTCGGCGGCCTGCGCCAGCGGCGCGGCCAGCGCGCAGGCGGCCAGTGCGGCCAGGGCCGCGCGGCGATGCATCTTCGTCATGGTGTTGTCTCCTGTCGTTTGAAATTGCGGGTCAGGCGGCCTGCGGCAGCGGCAGGTAGCGGAAGGAGCCCTGCGCACGCGCGACGACCCGGCCGCCGTCATCGGTGACCGAGGCACGGCACCAGGCGATGCTGGCGTCGTGCTGCACCACTTCGCCGTCGGCCGTGAGCCGGCCGCGGCCCGGCGCGTGGAAGCTGGTGCTGAGGTTGAGCGTGACGGCGGTGCGCGCGAAGTCGAACAGCGACACGGCGGCGCTCGCCATGACCACGTCGAGCAGCGTGACCAGCACGCCGCCATGCACGGCACCGATGACGTTGCCGAGTTCAGGCCGCTCGTCGATGACGAGGCGCGCGCGGCCGCCTTCGGAGAACTCGCGGCGCGCGCCCAGCAGGCGCGTGAACGGCACCTGGCCGAACAGGTTACGGCCGTCTGTGCCCCTGACGGGCTTCATGTCTGCACCCGCTCGCGCAGCACGTTCTTCAGCACCTTGCCCGCGGCCGACAGCGGCAGTTCGCGCAAAAAGGTGATGCCGCGCGGGCATTTGTAGCCGGCCAGGCGCTCACGGCACCAGGCGCGCAGCGCGTCGGCCGTGGCCGCGGTGCCGTCGGCGCCCTCGGCCATCACGACCGCCGCGTGCACCGCCTCGCCCCAGCGCGCGTCCGGCACGCCGATGACCGCCGCCTGCCTGACCTGGGGATGGCTGCGCAGCGCGGCCTCCACCTCGGCGCAGTACACGTTCTCGCCGCCGCTGATGATCATGTCCTTCAGGCGGTCGACGATGAACAGGTAGCCGTCGTCCAGCATGCGGCCGGCATCGCCGGTGCGCAGCCAGCCGCCCTGCAGCGCGGCGGCCGTGGCCTCGGGGTTGCGCCAGTAGCCCTGCATCACCATCGGCCCGCGCGCCAGGATCTCGCCCACCTCGCCGCGCGGCAACTCGCGGCCGCTCTCGTCGGCGACGATGATCTCGGCGCCGAGTCCGGCGCGGCCGACGGCGTTCAGGCGGCCGAGCGCGCGTGCTTCGGGCCGGTGGTTGGCCGGCAGGTTGATGCACACGGCACCTGCGGTTTCGGTGAGGCCGTAGGCCTGGAAGAACTCGGCATGCGGCCACGCGGCCAGCGCGCGGTCGAGCAAGTCCGGTGGCATCGGTGCGGCGCCGAACGCGATGCGCGTGAGGCTGCGCACGCGCTCGGGCGTGAACGAAGGATCGTCCAGCAGCGACTGCAGCATGCTCGGCACCACGATGATGTCGCCGATGCGGTGCGCCGCGATCGCCTCGATCACCGACGCGGGCCGGAACTGCGCCATCGTCACGCAACTGCCGCCGACGATCAGCTGGCCCACCAGCCGGCCGAGGCCCGCGACGTGGAACAGCGGTGCCACCAGCAGCGACACCGAGTCCGGCGCATTGTTGAGCTCGGCGCCCCGGGTCATCGACGCGGTCCAGAAGTTCGCGTGGCTCAGCATCACGCCCTTGGAGCGGCCGGTGGTGCCGCCGGTATAGAGAATGGCGGCGAGCGCGTCGCCGCCGGTGCGCGTGTCGGTCAGCGGCTCCAGCCCGGCGCTTTCCTCTTCCAGCGCGGCCAGGCGCAGCAGCGCGGTCTCGCCGCTGGGCGCCAGCGCCTGCAGCGTGTCGTCGACGAGCAGCAGCGAGGCTTCGCTGTCCTGCAGCGCATGCGCGAGCTCGGGCGTGCTCCAGCGGATGTTCAAGGGGCAGGCGACGGCACCCAGCCACCAGCATGCGAGGATGCCCCGCACCAGCTGGTCGCTGTTGGGTGCGAGCAGCGCCACGCGGTCGCCGCGCACGATGCCGCGCCGTGCCAACGCGGCCGCCTGCCGGGCCACGCCGTTCGACAGCTGCGCATGCGTCTGGCGGCGCACGCCGCTGTCGCCGACATGGGTGAGCGCCGTCATGTCGGCGTTGCGCTGGAGCGCGCGATGCAGGCCTTGGGTCAGGTACACGATGAAGCCGCCGACTGGTAACGAAGATGCGGCAAAGCTTAGGCCGGGCCGCGCCCCGCACCCATGGCGGGAAGCGCCAAAGGGCTTGGCGAAACCGCTCAGCGTTCCGGGGCGTGCGTCAGGCGGTATTCGCCGGGCGCCACGCCGGTCCACTGCTTGAAGGCGCGGTGGAAGGTGCTGGCTTCCGAGAAGCCCACGCGGTTGGCGATGTCGAGCAGCGGCAGTGGCGTGTGCAGCAGGTATTCGATGGCGGCATCGCGCCGCAGTTCGTCCTTGATCTGCTGGAAGCCGCGGCCTTCGTCGCGCAGGCGCCGGCGCAGCGTCTGCGGCGTCACGGCGAGCGCATCGCCCACTTCCTCCAGCGACGGCAGCTCGCTGCCCAGCCCCTTGCGCAGCAGCCGGCGGATGCGCTCGGTGAGGCTGCTGGTGTCGCGGTACTTCACGATCAGGTTGGCCGGCGATCCGGCGAGGAATTCGCGCAGGCTCTGCGGCGACTGCACCACCGGCAGGTCGAGCCAGCGCGCCTCGAACGACATGCCGACGTGCGCCTGGCCGTAGCGGATCGGCACCTGGTAGACACGCGAGGTTTCGGTGTTCGTCTGCTCGGCCGTGTAGTCGACCTCGAGCAGCGGAATGCGGCGCGCCACCAGCCAGGACGAGGCGTTGAAGGCGAACAGCATGAAGGCCTTCAACGCGTAGTCCAGCCGTGCATCGGAGGCACGCCGCAGCACGAACTGCACGTGCGCACTGCCGCCCTGCACCGTGAGGCGCGGCACGAAGTCGTGCAGCAGCAGGTGATAGGCGGCGAAGCCGTCGCGCAGGGCCTCGCCCAGCGTGGCACAGCGCACCAGCTGGCGCATGCACTGGCCGAAGCTGCCGGGCGGCAGCGGGCCGCTCAGCAGGCCCCAGATCTCGTCGCGCAGTTGGCGCCGCAGCGCGCGGATCAGCAGCGCGTACTGGCGCTGCGAGATGCGCGCCAGCGGCGACTCCAGCAGCGAGGGCGCGATGCCCGCCCTGGCCAGCACGCCAGCCGCATCGATGCCGCGATGGCGCGCGCCCATCAGGATGCTGTGCACCTGCTGGATGGCAACGGTGTGGTGGGTGAGCGTCATCGATGGCGGCCGTGGCAACTCGGCCGGTGGGATTGTAGGCAGCGCCCCTGCGGGAGGCACTGGAGGCGCCTCAGCCGATGGCGCCGGCCGCCCGCAGTTCGGCCACGGCCGGTGCGTCGAGCCCGGCCTGCCGCAGGATCTCGTCGGTGTGCTCCCCGGCGTGCGGGGCGGGCCGCGGAACGGATGGCTCGAAGCCGGTCATCTTGATGGGACAGCCGAGTTGCGGCGGCGCCGCATCATCGGCCGCAACGCGCATGCCGCGCGCGCGGAAATGCGGATGCGTGAGCGTCTCGTCGATGCGCAGCACCGGCGTCACGCAGCCCACCCCGTCGTGGAACAGGCCGCGCCAGTGTGCGAGCGGCCGCGCACCGAAGATGGCGGCCAGCTCCGCGCGCAGGCCTTCCTCGGTGGCGGCATCGCCGCTGCGGTGCAGGGGCGCGAGGTCGGGGCGCTCCAGCAGGCGGCACAGGTCGTTCCAGAACTTCGGCTCCAGCGCGCCGACGGCCACCTGCCGGTCGTCGGCCGTGCGGTAGAAGCCGTAGCAGGCGAGGGAACCCGTCAGCGCGCTGTGGCCGATGCGCGCCACCTGGCCGTGCTGGTGCAGGCCGGCCAGCGGCAGCACCGCATGGGCCAGCACGCCGTCGGCCATGGCGATGTCGACATGCCGTCCGCGGCCGCTGCGCGCGGCATCGAACAGCGCGGCCAGAATGCCCGCCACCGCGGTCATGGTGCCGCCCAGCAGATCGGCCACGGGCAGGTTCGACAGGGCAGGGCCCGCGGCATTGCCGATCTGGTCGGCCACGCCCGCGAGCGCCGCGTAGTTCAGGTCGTGCCCCGGCGTGTCGCACAGCGGGCCGGTCTGGCCGAAGCCGCTGATGCTGCAGTAGACGATGCGCGGGTTCGCGGCCGCCACCGCCTCGTAGCCCACGCCGAGCCGCTGCATCACGCCGGGCCGGAAGCCCTCGACCAGCACGTCGGCATTGCGGCACAGGCGAAGCAGCGTGGCCACGCCCTGCGGATGCTTGAGGTCGATGCGGATCGCGCGCTTGTTGCGGTTGACGAGCGCGCGCACGGCGGGGCTCGCGTAGTCGCCGGCGCCGGTGTCTTCGATCTTGACGACGTCGGCGCCGAGGTCGGCCAGGTGCATGGTGCCGAGCGGCCCCGGCAGCAGCCGGGTCAGGTCGAGAACGCGCACGCCGGCGAGCGGTGCGCCCGTGGATGCGCTCGCCGGGGATTCAAGGGAAGAGGAGGTCATGTGGCCTGCAATCTAGGCGGTGCAGGGCACCGCGGCAATGGCAGCACTGCTCCCGCCGATTGGCGAAAAGAATCAGCCGCCGATCACGCCGGAAAATGCTGGCTATCGGTCATTGCTCGCTGGCGCCGTGCTCCGATAGGTCGCGAAGGCGTCCGCTGCCACGGGTGCAATCCACCCGCCGTGCTCAGGAGTGGCAGACCAGCCCGTCCTTGAGCAGCGTGAACTCGAACTGGAGGTTGCCCGCACGCGCGCTGCGTGCCTGCACCAGCGTGCCGTCCGCACGCCACTGGCGCAGCGCGGCAGCGATGTAGTCGCGCGAGGCCGCATCGCCCGCGGGCAGCCGGATGACTGCGTCCGACGGCGGGCGCAGCCCGCTCGCCAGAGGCTTGTAGAAGCGCCACTCCTCGTTCTGCATGAGCCGTTCCAGCACCTCGCCGTCCTCGGCCAGCGCCGCGCATTCGCCGGCCATGAAGGCCGACGCCGCATGCACCGACGATGGGTAGCTGCGCGGCCGCGCGCCGTAGTGCTGCGACACCGCATCGGCATAGCCCGAGCCTTCGCCCACGCAGACCGAGGCGCCGCGCAGCGCGGACTCTTCCTGCACCTTGCCGCGGCGCAGCGCGACCACGAGGCCGCGGCCGATGTCGTAGCTGCCGGGGGCCGCGACGATGTCCTGCGCGGATTTCGCAGGCACGCCGGCGACCAGCAGGTCCACGCGGCCTTCGCGCAGCGCGGCCTCCTGTGTGGCGGAATCCAGCCCGACCAGCTCCAGCGGCACACCGATCGAAGCTGCCAGCTGCTGCGCGAGCGCGGCGTCGAAGCCATCGGGCTCAGGCGGCGTCGGCGCCTCGGGCGGGGCTGGGCGCGGATAGCGACGCACACCAACGATCAGCTTGCCGCGCTCGATCGCATGTGCGAGCACCGGCCCCTTCGGCAAGGTCGACAGCGCAGGCGTTGCGAAAGCCCAGGCGCCGCCGATACCTGCCAGCGCCACAGCCACAACCACGGCGAGGACAGTGCCCGCCGCGATCGGCCCGCGCTTCGGCAGCCTGCACTCAATCATCGAAGCTCAGCCCCTTGCGCCAGCGCAACAGGCGCCGCTCCAACAAGGCAAGCAGGTAGTTGAGCAGCAGCCCGAGCACCGCGAGCATCAGGATGCCGGCGTACATCGTCGGAATCTGGAAGGTCTCCTGCGAATTCAGCGTGAGAAAGCCCAGGCCGGAATGCGCCCCGATCATCTCGGCCGCCACCAGCGCCGTGATGCTGTACGCACCCGCCAGCCGGACACCGGTGAAGATCGACGGCAGCGAGGCCGGCAGCACCACCTTGAAGAAGACGAAGCGCTGTGAGGCGCCCATCGACAACGCCGAGTCGACGAGCAGCCGGTCGACCTGCTTCACGCCGCTCACGGTGCTCAGCAGCACCGGCCAGAAAGAGGCCCAGAAAATGATCGCAACCTTCGACAGTTCCCCAATGCCCAGGAACAGGATAAACACCGGAAACAGCGCGAAGGCCGAAGTCTGGCGAAACAGCTGCAGCACCGGATCGACGATGGCGGCCAGCCGCCTGAAACCGCCGACCAGCAGGCCCAGCACCACGCCGGCCGTGCTGGCGAGAACCAGCCCCCACAGCGAACGCTGCAGGCTCGCCGCCACGTGCTTCCAGAGTTGGCCGTTGTCGATCAGCTGACCGATGCTGGCCAGCACTGCCGAAGGCGGGCTCAGGTAGGCGTCGCTCACGATGCCCAGGCGCGGCAGCGCTTCCCACAGTGCCAGGAAGAGCACGATGCCGATGCCGCGCTCCGCAAGACGGCCGGCGCTGCGCGCGAACCCGAAGAAGACGCGGCCGTGCGGCCGTACGGCGGGCGCGTCGAACACGGCGCTCACGGCACCGCGCCCTCGAGCGGCTTCGGCCGGATGCCGATCTGCACCTCGTCCTTCAGCACTTCCCAGGCCCGGTGGCGCAGGGCGGCGAATTCGGCCGAATGGCGAAGCTCGGCCGAGCGCGGGCGCGCGAGTGGAATCTCGATGACGTCCTTGATGCGGCCGGGCCGCTGCGTCATCACCGCCACGCGGTCGGAGAGGTACACCGCCTCGTCCAGGCTGTGCGTGATGAAGACGATGGTCTTGCGGTACTGCTCCCAGATGCGCAGCAGCTCGCCCTGCAGGATCTCGCGCGTCTGCGCGTCGAGCGCCGCGAAGGGTTCGTCCATCAGCAGCACGTCGGGCTTGTAGGCCAGCGAGCGCGCGATGGCCACGCGCTGCTTCATGCCGCCCGAAATCTCGTGCGGATAGCGCTCGCCGAAGCCGTGCAGCCCGACCAGCTCCAGGTAGTCCTGCGCGGTGCGGCGGCGTTCGGCCTTGCCCACGCCGCGGATCTCGAGCCCGACGGCGATGTTGTCCAGCACCGAGAGCCACGGAAAGAGCGCATAGCCCTGGAACACCACGCCCTGGTTGCGGTTGATGCCCGCGAGCGGCTGGCCGTTGATGGCAATGCGCCCGCCGGTGCGCTCGGTCAGCCCGGCCAGGATGCCCAGGAAGGTCGACTTGCCGCAGCCCGAGGGGCCGAGCACCGAGAGGAATTCGCCTTCGCGCACGTCCAGGTCGAAGCCTTCGAGCACCCGCACGCGCTCGCTCGCGCCGCGGGCCGCATAGTCCATCCGCACGTCGCGGGCCGAGATCTTGATGCTCATGGCGTGCGGGCTCAGGACTTCGCGGGCTGCTGTTGCTGCTGCGCGAAGGGATTGAACTCGTTGGTGTAGACGTCCTTCACCGCCACCTTGCCTGCCGCGAGCTTGCCTTCGGACTGCAGGATGTCGATGTAGTACTGGATCGGCGGCTCGGTCACCACGAGGTCGTCGACGTAGGCGTAGCGGTCCACGTTCTTCAGGTCCATGTTGATGCGCTTGGCCACCAGCTTGCGGGCTTCCTCGGTGTTGGCGTTGACCCAGTTGCCGGCCTTGGCCAGCGCGACGACCACATCGCGCACCGCCTCGGGATGCCGGCGGATGAACTGGCCGTGCGCGCTGTAGGGGGCCATGCCGCCCAGGCCACCGTCGAGGTCGAAGTCGCTCCACAGGCGCACCAGCTGGTCGGCGTTGTCGGCGCGGCCCGAGAAGGGCGCGTGGATGATCGCGAGGTCGGTGTTGCGGGTCACCAGGGTCTGCTCGGCCTGTTCGTCGGGAATGACGACGAAGTTGATCTTCGTCACGTCCACGCCGTTCTGGCGCAGGTATTTCTTGGTCACGAACTCTGCGCAGGCGCCGAAGCTGTTGAAGCCGATGGTCTTGCCTTCGAGGTCCTTCGGTTGGCGGATGCCCGAGTCCTTGCGAACGAAGTACTTCATGTGCGGCGCTTCCTGCAGCGTCTTGCCGCCCGCAGCCACCACCTTGAGGTCTGCGCCCGACGCGATCGCCGAGATCACCAGCGGCACCATGCGGCTGCCGAAGTCGATCTCGCCCGTGCCCACCAGCGGAATGATCTGCGGCGCGGCGATCTTGCCGACGTATTCGGGGCGGGTGTTGGTGCCCTCGAAGTAGCCGAGCTCGTCGGCCAGGTAAATCAGGTCGAACGAGGGGTTGTTCGGATACTTGAAGGCGACCTTGTCGCCGGTTTTCTTCACCACGGCCGGGCCGTCGGCCGATGCGGCGTTGCTGTCTTCGCGCGAGCAGCCGGCGAGGGCGAGACCGCCGATGGCGCTCAACGAGGCGAGGGTCTTGAGTGCCACGCGCCTCGAAGGAGCGGTGCGGGCGGAATGCGATGGGGTCGTCTCGGTGGGCATGGCGGCGTGCTCCGGCAGCGGAGCGGCTTGTCGGGTTGCGAAGCGTGGATCGTAGGAAGGCCGCCACGCCGCATCAACGAAGAAAACCGCGCATGCATATGCGCGGATGCGTGCCACTTCCACCTGCGCGCTCTGCGCAGCGCAGCCTGGGTCAGAGCGGCGCCATCGGCCGGCGCGCGGAGCGCCGCAGATCCTGCATCAGGGCTCGGGCCTCGACACCCGGCTGCCAGTCGCTGCGGTGCACGAAATAACTCGTGGCCGGCGACAGGTCGCGCGGGCGATAGGCTTGCAACCGATAGGCCTGTGCCGGGTTTTCCAGCAGCCTGCGCGGCACGACCGCAATGCCCATGCCCGCGGCGGCACAGCCCAGCACCGCGCCGTAGGTGCTGAACGACAGCACGCGCGCGCAGGCGATGCGCCGCGATTCGAGCCAGCGCTGCGCCATGGTGCGGTAGGGGCAACCTTCGCGAAAGGCGAGGAGCGTCGGTGCATACAGCGGCGCCTGGGCCAGCAGTTCCGCCGGGTCGTCCTGGGCGACCACCACGAGCGGTTCGTCGAAGCCCGCTTCGTAGATCAGGCCCGCGCGTTCGTTCACGCGCGCGGTCACGGCAAGGTCCAGCCGGTGCTGCAGCAGCATCTGCGACAGGGCCGGCTCGGCCTCCACCTCCAGCTGGAGTTCCAGCGCCGGGAAAGCCTGGCGCAGGCTGGCCAGTGCGTGCGGCAGGTGCATGGCCGCCGTGCTTTCCATGGTGCCCAGGCGCATGCGCTGGAGCGCGGGGGTCTCGGCGCGCGCATTGGCGGCTGCCTCGTCGATCAGGTCGAGGATGCGCGCCGCATAGGGCAGGTAACGCTGCCCGGCCTCGCTGAGCTGCAGGCGCTTGCCGAGGCGGTTGAACAACGGCACGCCCAGGCGCTGCTCCAGCTGCTTGAGCCGCGTCGTCACGTTGGACTGGGCGCAGCCGAGCACGTTGGCCGCTTTCAGGGCACCGCCTTCGTCCACCACCGCCTTGAAGGTTTCGAGCAATACACGGTCCATGGGCGGCCCTTTCGATGCAGTCGGTAGAAAGTTATAAATCTGATTATCAGATATGAAATATTAAATAGATTCGTTTTTGAGATAAAAAATGGGCCATAGCCTCGCGTCCAGCGTCAGCACATCCAACCGCTGCCCACCATGACGCGCGTTGCCGCGCGCCTGCCGACACACTCAAGGAGTTTTCATGTCAGACCCAGGTTCGAGAGCCGAAGTGAGCATCACCGCCAGCGAGGCCGAACAGATCCGTCAGGTGCTCGGAGACCTCGACTACGACCCGGCGGGGAGTTCGGCCTACATCGGCGAGCTTCGCCGGCGCGTCTATTCCGGGTTTCCGGAGCGTCTGGTGCGCCTGCTGGAGGTCATCAAGTCGTCCAACAGCGCCGCCTACGCCTACCTGGCGATCGACAACCTGCCGATCGACACCGGCGTCAGGGGCAGCCCGCAGTTCGGCGAGACCGGACGCCGGTTCAAGGACGGCGTGCTCAGCGAGAACCTGCTGGCGGCGCTCGGCGCGGCCATCGGCGAGCCGTATTCGATCTCGCACGAAGGGCTCGAGCTGGTCAACAACCTCACGCCCCACAAGCACACCCGGCACGAGTACACCGGCCTGGGGTCCGAGGTGGAGCTCGATTTCCACATCGAGAACGCCGCGCAGGCCTTCATGCCCGAAGGCGACACCTCGCCGCTGGCGCTGCTGCTGCTCGGGTTGCGCGGCGCACCCGAGGGCGAGGGGAAGGGGCCGCTGACCCGCGTGGCCGATGCGCGGCTTGCGCTGGCGCGCCTGAGCGACGAGGACCTGGAGGCGCTCTATGGCCGCCACTTCATCATCCGCGTGCCGTACCGCTGGCGCGGCGCCACGCCCACGCCGCGCGACAACACCGACCTGAGCCCCGTCCTGTCGGGCCCGCTGGAACTGCCGCGGGTCACCGTGGCTTTCTATCCCGACATGGTGCTGCCGGTGAACCAGCGCGCCAAGGCGGCGCTGGAGAATTTCCACCGCGAGGTGAGGGCGGTCTCCGAGGCCATCGACATCAAGCCGGGCCGGCTGGTCTTCATCAACAACCGCTTCGCGCTGCATTCGCGCGACAGCTTCGTGCCGAGCTTCGATGCCAACGAGCGTGCCTACCGCTGGGTGCAGCGCATCATGGTCACGACCAACCTGTGGAACTTCCGGTCGTTCGGCAAAAGGCACGAGCGGGTGTTCGATCCGTTCCTGCTGCCGCGGGCCAGCGAGCCGGTGCGGGCACGCAGCGCAGACGCCGCGCAGCCCGCATGAGATTCGACGAACGCCGCAAGGCCGCACGCGAACCGAGGGCCTCGGAATGAGCGCTGCCGGCAGTACTTCTCTGGCCAAACTCGCACCCGCACCGTGGCGCAGCACCGGCATTGGCTGGACCCTCGCCGCAACGAGCTTCGGCTTCGTCGTGGTTCAGCTCGACGTGACCATCGTCAACGTCGCGATGCCGCAGATCGGCAAGGACCTCGGCGCCGGCGTGACCGGCCTGCAATGGATCGTGGACGCCTACACGCTCGCATTTGCCGCGCTGCTGCTCACGGCCGGTTCCTTCGCCGACCGCTTCGGGAGCCGGCGCGTCTTCAGCGCCGGGATCGTGCTGTTCGGGCTGGCCTCGCTGGCCTGCGCGGTCGCGCCGTCGATCGGCGTGCTGATCGCGGCGCGCGCGGCGCAGGGCATTGGCGCGGCCTTGATCCTGCCCACTTCGCTGTCGCTGCTCTCGCACGCCTGTGCCGGCGACGCGACGGCTCGCACCCATGCCATCGGTTGGTGGAGCGCCATCGGCGGCGTGGTGAGTGCCGCGGGCCCGGTGGTCGGCGGTGTGCTCACGAGCGGCCTCGGGTGGCGCTCGATCTTCTTCGTGAACCTGCCGATCTGCGCCGTCGGCCTCTGGGCCACCCGCCGCTATGTCGCCGAGACCGTGCGCGTGGCCGCGAAGCGGGTGGACGTCGCCGGGCAGGTGCTGGCCATCTGCGCGCTCTTCTTTCTCACGCACTCGGTGATCGAGGCCGGCGTGCAGGGCTGGGCCGCGGGGCCGGTGCTGTCGGGCTTTGCCATTGCGGCGGTTGTCATCGCCGCCTTCGTGTTCACCGAATCGCGCGTGGCGGAGCCGATGATTCCGCTCGGGCTGTTCCGCAACAAGGCCTTCTCGGCGTCGGTCGTGCTGGGCGTGGTCATGAACGTCACCTTCTACGGAATGATCTTCGTGCTGAGCCTGTACTTCCAGAACGCCAAGGGCTACACGCCGACCCAGACCGGCTTCGCCTTGCTGCCCTTCGTCGTGATCATGCTGGCGAACCTCGCGAGCGGGCGTCTGGCCAAGCGCTACTCGCCCCGGGTGCCGGTCATCGCGGGCTTCCTGCTGCTGGCCCTGAGCTCGGCGCTGCTGCACGGCGTCGACGAGACCACGCCGTACTTGCGCATTTTTCCGAGCCTTTTGCTGATGGCCATCGGCGCGGGCATCGCCACGCCGGCGCTGATCTCGCGCACGCTCGCGAGCGTGGAGCCCGCGCGCTCGGCGACCGCCTCGGCCATCCTCGGCGCGGCCCGCCAGGTTGGCAGCGCCATCGGCATCGCGCTGTTCGGCGCGCTGGTGGCGGGGTTGCCGGCGCAACTGGCCGCGGGGGCTTCGTTCTCGTTCGACCTGTCGACGCTGTTCCGGCTCGCGGGCGTGCTGCTCGCGGTGCTGTGCCTGTGAGCTTTTCTTCCATCGAGGGATTTCCTGAATGACACGACTCATCGTGATCGGCGCGCGCTCGACCGGTACCAGCCTGGCGCTGGTGCGCGCCGCACTGGACCGGCAACTGGACGTGACCGTGATCAGCGGCCCGAACGATTCGCTGCAGGGCGTGTTTCCGGCGCAGGTCGAGCTCGTCGACCTGGAGACGGATGCCGAAGTCGTCGTGGCATGGCTGCGCCGTCAGCACCCCGGGCGCCAACTCCGGGTCACGACCGCCAACGACGTCTATGCGCGCCTTGCCGCGCAAGTGGCAGAGGCGCTGGGACTGCCCGGACCGGACGCATCGAGCGTGGCACGCTCCGTCTCGAAGGCGCACCAGAAGTCGCTCCTGGCCAGTCATGACCTGCCGACTTCGCGTTTCGTCGTCGGTGCGTTGTCCGATCTGCCGGCGCTCTGGGGCAAGCTGCCCCAGGTCCGCTTCCCGGTGGTGGTCAAGCCGTCCGAAGGCTCCGCGAGCCACGGCGTGAAGCTCTGCCGCGATCTCGATCAGGCGAGGCAGCACCTCGAGGCGCTGGCCGACGAACTGCGCGCGAACCTGCGCACCGGGCTCACCGACTGCGTGATCGTCGAGGAGTACCTCGAAGGCGCCGAATACTGCGTCGAGTATTTCGACGGCCGCTACGTTGGCGCCATGCGCAAGTTCAAGCGCCACGGCGAGGGCTTCCTGGAGCGCGGCTACACCTCCGAGCTCGACCTGGACGACCGTGCGCTGCGGCGCCTGATCGACAGCGGCACGCAAGCGGTCGAGCGCGCCGGGCTGACCTGGGGCCCGGTGCACCTGGACTGCATCGTGCGCGACGGCCTTCCCTATGTGATCGAGCTCAACCCCCGCATCGCCGGCAGCTTCATCTGCGACATCGTGCGCGACGGCTACGGCTTCAGCATGGTCGAGCGCCTGCTCGACAAGCTGCAGGGCCGCCGCGTCGTCGTGCCCGAGCTGTTCGCACCCAGCGCCTACGCGCGTGTCGAATTCCTGCTCGACAGCGACCCGAAGCCCTGGGATTTCTCGCAGCCGGGCGAGCTGAAGAACGGCGACCTCCACATCAGCTACGGCCCCCAGCGCGCGGCCGACCGCGAGCGGCGTGCGTACCTCTACGTGCGCCGCACCCTCCAACCCACCGCAGAGATCCTCCATGAAGAAGCAATTGCTTGACACCGTTGCCATCGTCGACGGCATATCGACCAGCGCGCACCTCGCGCCCGCGTTTCGCGCCTACGGCGTGAAGTGCGTCCACGTGCTCAGCAGCGAATCGTTCCCGGAGCGCCTGCGTCCCCAGATCAACCCCGCGGACTACGTGCGCAGCGTCGTGCACCGCGGCGACCTGCAGGAGACCGCCGACGCCCTGCGCGACCTGGGCATCAGCGTGGTGCTGCCGGGCGTGGACAGCGGCGTCGAGCTCGCGTCCTTGCTGGCCGATGCGCTGCAGGCGCCGTTTCGCAACCCGGTGGAACTCACGGCTGCGCGCCGCGACAAGTTCGAGCAGATCGAGACGCTGCAACGCGCCGGCGTGCGCACGCCGCAGCAATTCCAGTCGCGCTCGCCGGACGAGATCGTCGACTGGGCGCGGGCGCATGCGCGCCTGCCCGTGGTCATCAAGCCCACGCGCAGCGCGGGCGTCAAGGGCGTGAAGATCTGCCGCACGCTGGCGCAGGTGGAGGAGGCCGCCCGCAACGTGCAGGCGATCACGTCCTGGTACGGTGAGGTGCAGGACGAGATCCTGGTGCAGTCGTACAGCGAAGGGCAGGAGTACATCGTCGATGCCGTGTCCTTCGAGGGCCAGCACAAGGTGGTGAGCCTCTGGGCGGTCGAGCGCGACCGCAGCCATTCGCCGCGGCTGGAGAAGATGCTCGTGGTCGACCACACCGAGCCGCGCTTTGCCGAGGTGATCGCCTATGCCGCGCAGGTGCTCGACGCCGTGGGCCTGCATTACGGGCCTTCGCATCTGGAGCTGATCCTGACGGCCGAAGGCCCCACCATCGTCGAGCTGAACTCGCGCCTGCACGGCAGCCTGGACCCGCGGCTCACGACGGCCGTGACGGGCGAGAACCAGGTCTCGGTCACGGTCGAGGCTTTCGTCAACCCGACGCTTTTCAAGGAGACGCTCGGCGAGCTGCCGCGCTTCAGCGGCTTCTGCGGGCACATCTTGCTCGTGTCGCCCAAGGCCGGGGTGCTGAGCCGCGACTTCGCCTGGGACTCGATCGAACAACTGCCGTCTTGCGTCAGCGTGAAGCGCTGGGTTAAAACGGGCGACCGCCTGAACGTGACCACGGACCTGCTCACCGCGCTCGGCATGGTCGGCCTGTTCGATGCGAAGTTCGACCGGCTGCTTGCCGATTGCGCGTCGATCCGCCAGATCGAACACAGCTTCTTCTCGGACCCCGAAACACTCGCCGCATGACCCTCCTGCCCGACACCGTCATTCCCCGAACCCTCACGCAATTGGTCGCGCGATTCACAGCGAATCCGGTGACACGGATCGAGGCCTGGCTGTTCGAGGACGTGGCGGCCCGTCGGGCGGCGGAGAAGACACTGGCCAAGGCGGGCGTCGCGGCGGTGCTGCGCAGTGCGTACAAGCCGCTGGTGCATTTCTTTCTCGAGGAGTTCGACGGCACCGGGCGAGGAGAGATTGCGGTTCAGACACCCGCTGGCAAAGGGCAGCGCTTCCGCCTGGAGGCTTACCCGCTGGCTGGCCTGGTAGGCGATGCGGCCACGCTCCGGTTTGTGGAAGGCGACGAGCTCCAGACGGACTACCTCGTCAAGGCCGGCAACAAGCGCTGGCAAGTGTTCGCCCCGAACGACGAAACCGCTTCGCCATGCGGGTGGCTGCGTGTCTGGCAGGGCGACACACTGGTCGAGGACGCGGCGCTGGGAACAGAGTTCGAGAACGCCTGCAGCGCCGCGCTCGACGCCGTGCGAGGCCACCGATGGCCGGACTCGCTGCCGCTCTTCGATACGCTGGAAATCGACATTGCAACGACAGGCATCGAGCGGCGCCTCCCATTCGGCGAGGAGACGATCAGCACCTTCGAAGCACTGCACGAAGACTGCTACTACGGCGCCCTGGAGTTCTTCAAGGCGCGGGCAGGCGTTGCCGATGCCGATCGCACGCTGCAGCCGGGGCAGATCGTCCCGCTGATCTCGCAGACCGATGGCGATACGTGCGTGAGCGTGCGGCTCACGCAGCATCGCCGCGTCGATCCACCCGTGGACAGCGCACTGGTGCTCGACACCGCCGACCGCTCGCTCGCGCCGGTAGACGTCGAGCTTGCCGTGGTCGGGCTGCCGGGAGAGCCGTTCTCGGTGACGTCTTTCCAGGGCCGGAAGGTCGCCGGCGTGCACGTGCGCGGCGCGCTGCCGGGCCTGGTGATCACCGCCGGCCAGCACGCGAACGAAAGCTCGGGCGTTGTCGGTGCGCTGCGCGCGGCGCGCCACCTGAACAGCCACCGGGACGCCCACTACGCGCTCGTGCCGCTCGAAAACCCCGACGGCGCGGCGCTTCACCATCACCTGCAAGAGACGCATCCGACGCACATGGCGCATGCGGCCCGCTACACCGCGCTGGGCGACGACCTGGAGGCCCGGATGAAGCCGCCCTTCGGCGAGAAGGCCGCGCGGCTCGAAGCCATCGCCCGCACCGATGCGCGCCTGCACCTGAGCCTGCACGGCTATCCGGCCCACGAATGGACGCGCCCCCGCGCCGGCTACGTGCCGCGTGGCAGCGAGCTGTGGACGGTGCCCAAGGGCTTCTTCCTGATCTTCCGCCGCCACCCGGGGCACGACGGCATGCGCTTCCTGAGCGCGCTCACCGAAGAGCTGCTGTCGGGTTCCCCGGCGCTGGCCGAATTCAATGCGGGGCAGCAGCGGATGTGGCAGGCCCATGTGGGCGATCTGCCTTTCGAGCGCATCAATGGCATTCCCTGCCTCGTCACCACGGACGAGCGCTCCACGGTGCCGTTCACGCTCGTGACGGAGTTTCCCGACGAGACGATTCGCGGCGCCGCATTCCATCTGGCCCACACGACGCAGATGCGCACCGTGCTGGCCGCTGCACGCCTTTACTGGAAAGGGCTGTTGGCGTAACGCCTGCAGGGCGCATGCGATGGTCACCTCTCGGGGAGGGCTCGGGCTTCACCGGATATAGACGTCGGCGAAGTTCGCTTCCACGCCATCGCCCGTCAGCGAATGGTCGTGCACCCGCCGGTTGTAGATCGTGAAGTAGGTGGGCGAGAGCAGGTTCAGGTCCGGCACCTCGACCCCGACGATGCGCTGGAATTCCTTGAAGAGCGCCACCCGCTTGGCCGGATCGATCTCCACGGCGGCGTCTTCCAGCAGCTTGTCGACCACCGGGTTGTCGTAGAAGGTGCCGTTCGAGAAGGGCACGCCTTGCCGGATGTTCTTCGACCAATAGAGGCGCTGCGAACCCACCGTGGGGTCGAACAGGTTGCTRGTGCCGTTGATGGCGAGGTCGTAGCTCTGATCGGTGTAGATGCGCTTCACGTACTGCGAGAAATCGGTGGAGCGAATGTCGACCTTGATGCCGATGCGGCCCAGCGCCTGCTTCACGTAGTCCGCCAGGCGCTTGTGCACGTCGCTCGGGTTGAAATCCAGCGCGAGCGTGAAGCGCGTGCCGTCGGCGCCGCGCGGAAGGCCCGCTTCGTCCAGCAGGCGCTCCGAGGTCTTCGGCGCAAAGGGGTAGGGCGAGGGGCGGGTATCGTGAAACTCCTTCAGGCCAGGCGCGATCGGTGAATAGGAGATCACCCCGTAGCCGTAGAACACGTTGTCGCGCACCACCTCGCGGCTGATGGCATGTGCAATCGCCTGGCGCACCTTCAGTTCCTTGAGCTGCGGCTGGCGCAGGTTGAACTCCAGGCGCGTCACGTTGTACGAGTAGCTGTTGCCCTGGGTCTCGAAGCCCAGCTTCGGGTTCGCCTTCAGCCGCTCGATGTCGCCGGGCGAGACGGGCGTGCGGTGGCCGATGTCCACGTCGCCGGTCTCGAAGGCGATGGAACGCGAGGCCGCATCGGGAATGATCTTGACGATCAGCCTGTCGATGTAGGGCTTGGGCTTGTCCCAGTAGTCGGGGTTGCGCTCGTAGACGATGTGGCTGCCGCGAACCCACTCCTTGAACTTGAAGGGCCCCGTCCCGATGGGCGCCGCGCCGTTGGGGTTGCGCAGCACGTCACCGTTCTCGTAGAGGTGCTTGGGCACGATGGGCGCTTCCGACGCGACGAAGGCCTTCAGCAGGTAGGGCGCGGGCCGCGACAGCTCCAGCACCGCCGTGTACGGGTCGGGCGTCTTCACGCGCTCCACCGGCGCGAAGGTGCTGCGGCCGCGCGGATGGTGCTCCTTGAGCAGCAGGATCGAATGCGCCACGTCGGCCGAGGTGAAGTCGCGTCCGTCGTGCCACTTCACGCCGCGGCGCAGGGTGAAGGTGTAGGTCTTGCCGTCGGGGCTGACCTTCCAGGCCGTGGCCAGCTGGGGCTGCGGGTTCAGTTCCTGGTCGTACTTCAGCAGGCCTTCCGTGACCTTCGCGCTCACGGCCAGCGTGGAGGAATGCGAATGCGCGATCGACACCAGCGTGGGCGGCTCATTCATCAACACCAGCGTGACCGTGCCGCCGGCCTGGGGCGCCGCGTGGAGCATCTGCGGGCTCAGCAGGTTCAGGAGCAGCGCAAAGGCGGCCAGCGCCTTGCCGGCAATGGAGAGAGAAGAGGGCATCTGTGGGGTTCCGTAGGGCGAGTCGCAATCTAGGGGCGCCCGCTGCCCGGTCCAACGAAGCAAACCGGATATCCGTAGAAGAAAAGCTTCCTTCGCCCCGCGCGACCGCCCGCATACGCTGCGAGCCCATCGACTGCCTTCACCACCTCTTCCCATGAACCTGCGCAGCGCAAGCCGCACCCTGGCACGCACGGCGTGGCAAGCCGTGCCCACCGTCATCGGCGTGATCCTTCTCAACTTCGTGCTGATGCAGTGGATTCCGGGCGATGCCGCCGACGTGGTGGCGGCCGAGTCCGGCTCGGCCACCGCCGAAAGCATGGCGCAGCTGCGCACCCACTTCGGGCTCGACCTGCCCGTGCTGCACCAGCTGGCCGCCTACCTCAACAACCTGGCGCACCTGAGCCTCGGCACTTCGCCGCGCTACAACATGCCGGTGGTGTCGCTGATCGGCGCGCGGCTGGGCAACACGCTGCTGCTGATGGTCACGGCGCTGGCCTTCGCGCTCGCCATCGGCATCGCGCTGGGCACCGTCATGGCCACCCGCGTGGGCCGCTGGCAGGATCGCACGCTCTCGGTGCTGGCGCTGCTGCTGTATTCCACGCCGGGCTTCTGGCTCGGGCTGATGGCGATCGTGCTGTTCTCGGTGCACCTGGGCTGGCTGCCCACCGGCGGCAGCGAGAGCATCGGCGCGGGCTACACAGGCTGGACGCACCTGGTCGACGTGGCGCGGCACTTGGTGCTGCCGGCGCTGGCCATGTCGGGCTTCTACATCGCGATCTTCTCGCGCCTCACGCGCGCCGCGATGCTCGAGGTGACGCGGCAGGATTTCGTTCGCACCGCCGAGGCCAAGGGCCTGCACCCCTGGAGCGTGAACCTGCGCCATGTGCTGCGCAATGCGTTGATCCCGGTCACCACCGTTGCGGGCATGCATTTCGGCACGCTGCTGGGCGGCGCGGTGGTGGTCGAGACCGTGTTCAGCTGGCCCGGCCTCGGGCGCCTGGCCTTCGACTCGGTGGCGGGCCGCGACTACACCGTGCTGCTGGGTGTGCTGCTGATGTCGTCGCTGCTGGTCATCGTGGCCAACATGCTGGTCGACCTGCTGCATGCCTGGCTCGATCCGCGCATCCAGGTGCGTTGAGCTTTCTCCCGATTTCCTGATTGCCATCTCCGATGTCCACACCATTCCCCTTCGATACCGTCATTGCGCCGCCCGCACCGGCTCCGGTCGTTGCCCGCCGCGCGAAAGCGCCGGCCGCCAAGGCCGCCGTGGACGTCAAACCGCTCTCCAGCCGCCATGCCGCGCTGCGCGCGTTCCTCCGCAACCCGGCCGCGATGGCGGGCGTGGTGCTGCTGGTCTTCATGCTCGTGCTGGCGCTGTTCGCGCCGCTGCTCTATCCGGGCGACCCGCTCGACATGGTGGCGTCGCCGCTGCTGTGGCCGGGGCAGGACGCCGCCTATCCGCTGGGGAGCGATTCGCTCGGCCGCGACGTGATCGCCGGCATTGCGCACGGTGCGCGTGTCTCGCTCGCGGTCGGCGTGGTGGCGGCCACGCTGAGCCTGCTGATCGGCGTGCTCGTGGGCGCCACGGCCGGCTACTTCGGCGGCCGCATCGACGACCTGCTCGTTCGCATCACCGAGCTGTTCCAGACCATGCCTTCGTTCCTGTTCGTGATCGTGGTAGTCGCGATCGGCCAGCCCTCGGTGCCGGTGATCGTGTTCGCCATCGGCCTGGCATCGTGGCCGGTGATTGCCCGGCTGGTGCGCGCCGAGTTCCGCGCGCTGCGCGAAACCGAGTTCGTGCTGGCCGCGCGCAGCCAGGGCTTCGGCCACGCGCGGATCATCTTCCAGGAGATTCTTCCCAACGCGCTGCCGCCCGTGATCGTGACGACCTCGGTGTTGGTGGCGAGCGCCATCCTCATCGAATCGGCGCTGTCTTTCCTCGGCATGGGCGACCCCAACGCGGTGTCGTGGGGCAGCATGATCGGGCAGGGCCGCGAGTTGCTGCGCACCGCGTGGTTCCTCACCGCGCTGCCGGGCGCGGCCATCGTGCTGACGGTGCTGGCGCTCAACCTCGTGGGCGATGGCCTGAACGACGCCTTCAACCCGCGCCTGAGGGGCCGTTGAGATGACGCTCGAACAAGTGACGACCACGCCGCCGCTGCTCGATGTGCGCGGCCTCGACGTTTTCTTCCACGGATCGAACGGCCCCATCCAGGCGGTTCGCAACCTCGACCTGACGCTGCAGCGCGGCGAAACGCTGGCACTGGTCGGCGAATCGGGCTGCGGCAAGTCGACCACCGCGCTCGCACTGCTGCGCCTTTTGGCGCCCGGCACCGCGCTGCGCGGCAGCATCCACTTCGACGGGCGCGACATCCTCGCGCTGTCGCCGGCGGCCTTGCGCGAGGTGCGCGGCCGCGAGATCGCGATGATCTTCCAGGAGCCGATGACCTCGCTGAACCCGGTGCACACCATCGGCTCGCAGATCGGGGAAACGCTGCGCCGGCACGAGAAGCTTTCGGCCATCGCAGCCCGCAAGCGCGCGATCGAACTGCTCGACCTCGT
Organism: Variovorax sp. P4_B10; assembly: GCF_056402375.1. NCBI lineage: Bacteria > Pseudomonadati > Pseudomonadota > Betaproteobacteria > Burkholderiales > Comamonadaceae > Variovorax > Variovorax sp. P4_B10. The sequence goes on from NZ_JBFUHN010000001.1 coordinate 177,758, forward strand.
GCGCATTCCCGAGCCGCACCGGCGCATCGACGACCATCCGCACAACCTCTCGGGCGGACAGCGCCAGCGCGTGATGATCGCGATGGCCGTGGCCTGCAAGCCGCGCCTGCTGGTGGCCGACGAACCGACCACCGCGCTGGACGTGACCATCCAGGCGCAGATCCTCGAACTGCTCGACGGCCTGCGCCGCGAGCTCGACATGGCGCTGCTGCTGATCACGCACGACCTGGGCCTGGTCGCGCAGTGGGCCGACCGCGTGGCCGTGATGTATGGCGGCGAAAAGGTCGAGGAAGCCTCTACCTCGAAGCTCTTCGCCGCGCCTTCGCACGCCTACACCAAGGGCCTGCTGGGGGCTTCGCTGCATGCCGGCAGCGCGCTGCATTACGCCGACGCGCGCCTGCCCGAGATCCAGACACGGCTCGATCCCGCCACCGGCGTGCGCGACTTCGCACTGCACGTGCCCCAGCCCTCATCGACGGTGCGCGCCTTGCCCGTGCGCACTGCGGCCGGCGAACCGCTGCTGTCGGTGCAGGACCTGCGCACCGACTACCCGACGCGCGGCGGTGGCGTGCTGCACGCGGTGGATGGCGTGTCCTTCGACATTCGCGCCGGCGAAACCGTCGGCCTGGTCGGTGAATCGGGCTGCGGCAAATCGACGCTCTCGCGCACGCTGCTGCGCCTGGTGAACCCGGCGGCCGGCCGCATCGTGTTCGACGGCACCGACATCGCGCCGCTGTCCGAGAAAGCGCTCAAGCCCTGGCGGCGGCGCGTGCAGATGGTGTTCCAGGACCCGTATGCGTCGCTCAACCCGCGACGCAGCGTGTTCGACATTCTCGAATCGGTGCTCAAGGTGCATGGCGTGGCCGAGCGCGAGGAGCGGCGCAACCGCATCGCGGCCATCCTGGAACGCGTGGGCCTGCCGGCCGATGCGGCGCGGCGCTTTCCCAACGAGTTCTCCGGCGGGCAGCGCCAGCGCATCGGCATCGCGCGGGCGCTGGTGGTTCGGCCTTCGCTGGTGGTGCTCGACGAGCCCGTGTCGGCGCTCGACGTGTCGGTGCAGGCGCAGATCCTGAACCTGCTGGTAGAGCTGAAGGAAGACTTCGGGCTGTCGTACCTGTTCATCTCGCACGACCTCTCGGTGGTGCGCTACATCGCCGACCGCGTGATGGTGATGAACAAGGGGCAAATCGTCGAGACCGGCAGCCACCGCGACATCTGGGACCGGCCGCAGCACCCGTACACGCGCAGCCTGATCGCGGCGGTGCCGGGGGTGGAGCAGCGCAAGGCCGCCTGAGCGGCGTTGGCGCGGACTTGCCTCATGCCGCGCCGGTTGCCCCGTAGCCGGGCGGCGCAATGAAGCCGCCGTACACCTGCTCCAGCAGATCGGCAAAGGCAATGGTCGTCCGGTCCTCGAGGTATGGCCCGACCGCCTGCGCGCTCACCGGCAGCCCGTCGTCGTCGAGCCCGACCGGGAAGCTGGTGGCCGGCAGGCCCGGCAGCACTGGGAGACCGGCCCAGTGGAACAGGTCGAGGAAGCGCACCTCGCGCGTGCCGTCCTCGAACCCGACGGGATAGGTGCGCGCATCCTTCGGTTCGCTGTGGTTGTGGCGAAAGGCCGGCAGCGGCGCGACCGGTGTCACCACCACGTCGAAGGCCTCGAAGAGGCGCTCCCACTGGTGGCGCAGCGCCACGCGGATCTCGTTGTCCTTGAGCCAGTCGCTGTGGCGCAGCGTGGGTGCGCGCAGCCATGCGGCATCGGCGCTGTGGTCGTCGGCCGCCAGCGTTTCGAGTCGCTTCTGTGCCGCCTTGCTCAATGCGGGCGGCGTGGCCAGCGACGAGCCCAGGAGGCTGCGATAGACGCGGTGCGACTGCGTGAGATCGGGCAACAGGCCGGCCGGCAGCTCCGAAGGCCGTGTCACCTTCACGCCCTGCGTGCGCAGGCGCTCCACCACGCGCTCGACCACCAGCGCCTCGTGCAGGCTGCGCGCGCTGCCGGGCCACTGGTCGATCACCAGCACGCGGAAGTCCTGGAGGTTCGCGTGCCGTGCTGGGGGCAATGTGGCCTTCCACGCCTTGGCAGCCAGTGGTTCCAGGTTGAGCAGCAGGTCGAGCGCCAATTCGAGGTCCGACGCGGTGCGCGCGAGCGGCCCCGCCACGCTCAGGTCGCGGTCGGCCAGCCGGCCTGATGGCACGCCGGTGCCGCGCATCGCGACCAGGCCGGCCGTGGGCTTGTGGCCGTACACGCCGTTGAAGTGCGCGGGGATGCGGATCGAGCCGCCGATGTCGGTGCCCAGCTCCAGCGCCACATAGCCCGCCGCCAGAGCCGCGGCCGAACCGCCCGAGGAGCCGCCCGGCGTGCGCGTGGCATCCCACGGGTTGTTGCTCACGCCGTAGATGACGTTGTAGCTCTGCAGGTCGGCCAGGGCCAGCGGCACGTTGCTCTTGCCGACGATCACCGCGCCCGCGCCGCGCAGCGCGGCAACGGCCAGCGAATCCTGCGTTGCCACGTTGTTCGCGAAGTCGGGGTTGCCGCTGCTCGTGACGAAGCCGGCCACGTCGAACGATTCCTTCACCGTGATCGGCACGCCCAGCAGCGGCCTGCGTTCGCCGCGCGCGAGCGCAGCGTCGGCTTCGCGGGCCGCGGCGCGGGCGCCTTCGTCGTTGCGCACGACCACTGCGTTGATGTCGTTGTCGAAGCGATTGATGCGCTCCAGCACGTGCTCGAGCAGGTCAACGGCCGACACGCGGCCCGCGGCCAACGCCTCGGCCTGCGCACGTGCGCTCGCAAAGGTCAGCGAATCCAGAAGGGTGCGATGAAGGTCCTGTGTGGTCATGGGGGCTTTCCGGCGGTCACTTCTTCGGTTCGATCCATGCATCCGCCAGGTCGCCGGACATCAGGTCGATGCTGTTGTGAAAGTTGTGCAGGCGCGTGCTGTGCACCACGATCGATGGCACGGCGACGATGGGCAACACCGGCAGTTCGCGGCCCACGATCTGCTGGATCTGCCTGAACTGCGCGGCGCGCTTGCCCGCGTCGACCTCGACGGCGGCTTGGCGGAACAGCTCGTCCACCTGCGGGTTGTCGTAGTGTGCGGCGTTGACCCAGATCAGCGGGTTGCGCACGCCGTCGCCCCAGTAGATGCGCTGCACGCCCACCGTGGGGTCGAAGAGGCGGCCGAGGCCATTGATGTTGATGTCGAAGTCGCGCGTGGTGTAGACCCGCTTGAGGAAGGTGGGCAGGTCGCCATCGACGATCTCGACCTTGATGCTCACCCGCGCGAGCGCCGAGCGCAGGTAGTCGGCCGTGCGCTTGAACTCCGCGCCGGGGATGTAGCTCAGCCGCAGCGCAAAGCGCTGGCCGTTGGCCTGCTTCGGCTGGCCCGCTTCGTCGAGCAGCTTGTTGGCCGCGGCCACGTCGAAGGTGTCGCGGAAGGTGCTGTCGTCGTAGTAGTCCGCGAGCACGCGCGGGATCGGCGAATTCACCAGCTCCACGCGCTTGTAGTAGATGGTGTTGCGGATGAAGTTGCGGTCGATGGCCTGCGCAATGGCGTGGCGCACCTTGGGGTTCGCGAGCACCGGGTTCTCGACGTTGAATTCAAGGAACGAGGCGTTGTTGAGGAAGCCGTCGTAGCCGTCGTCCACCTTGAGCTTCGGGTTCGCGGACAGCCGTTCGAGGTCGGCCAGGCTCACGCCTTGCGCGACGTCCACCTCACCGGTCTCGATGGCGGTGGAGATCGCGGCCGGGTCGCGCACGAACTTCACGATCACGCGGTCGATGTGCGGAATGCCCTGGCGCCAGTAGCCGGGGTTCTTGCGCAGCACCAGGTGGCTGCCACGCACCCATTGCTCGAAGACGAAGGGGCCGGTGCCCACCGGGGCCGAGATGTTCGGATTGCTCAGCGGATCGCCGTCGCCGTAGCGGTGGGCCGGCACGATCGGCAGCTCGGCCGACGACAGCGCCTTGATGAGGAAGGGCGCGGGCTTGGCCAGAACGATCACGGCGGTGAGCGGGTCGGGTGTGTCCACGCGTTCCACGTTGGCCAGCGTGATGCGGCCGCGCGGGCCTTGCTTCTTCTGGACCAGCACCGAGTAGCGCACGTCCTCGGCGCTGAAGTCGCGGCCGTCGTGGAATTTCACGCCGGGGCGCAGCTTGAAGGTGTACTTCAGCCCGTCGGCGCTGACCTGCCACGAGGTGGCGAGCAGGGGCTGCGGTTTGAACTTCGCGTCGTAGCGCAGCAGGCCTTCGGTGACCTTGGCGCTGATGTTGCGGTTGTCGGTCTTGGTGTCCAGGAACGACACCAGCGAGGTGGGCTCCTGCGACACCGCATAGGTCAGCGTGCCGCCATCGACCGGCGTGGGCGCTTTGCCTTGCGCGACGGCCGTGAACGGCAGGGCGGCCAGCGCCAGATGGAGCAGCCGTTGGCTGAACTTGAATTTCTCGAGCAGGGAAGAAAGCATGGAGTGGGTCACCGTGTCCGCAAGTGGCGCAAAAGGGCAGACGATGGTCTTGGAAATCCGGTCCGGCGCTTAGCATTTTTTCGATCTTGGAAATGCGACCCATGCCATCCGCCGGCGATGCGCGAAAACCGCATGAGCAAGCGCGAAAACCAGATTTCCCTTGGGCCGCGTCGCGGGCAAGACTCGAAGGCTTCTCGACAACTTTGTCTGCTCCGGATGCCCGGCATTTCCCATTCCCCGCGCTTCTCGCGCCCCCTTCGCCTCGGCTTTTTCAGCCGCCTGCTCGACGACACCTCCGCTGCAGAGCGCTTGCGCCTCGTCGCCGCGCAGATCGCCCATGCCGAGGCCTTCGGCTTCGATTCGGCCTGGGTGGCGCAGCACCACTTTCACGAACACGAGGGCGGGCTGCCGTCGCCATTCGTCTTCCTGGCCTACGTGGCCTCGCGCACCAGGCGCATCCGCCTGGGCACGGGCATCGTCACGCTGCCGCTGGAAAACGCGGTGCGCGTGGCCGAGGACGCGGCCGTGCTGGACCTGCTCTCGGGTGGCCGGCTCGAGGTGGGCGTGGGAACGGGCGGCACGCCCGAATCGTTTGCGGCCTTCGGGCTGGACGGCAACGACCGCTCGGCCATTTTCGCGCGGCAGCTCGCCGCGGTGCGCGCAGCCTGGGCCGGCAAGCCGCTGGCGGGTGGCGACAGGCTGTACCCCGCGGGCCCGCAGCTGCTGGACCGCATCTGGCAGGCCACGTTCTCGGTGAGTGGCGGCACGCGCGCGGGGGAGGCCGGTGACGGGCTGATGCTCTCGCGCACGCAACCGCGCCCGGAGCACGCGCCCGACGCGTCGCTCGCCGATATCCAGAACCCGATCGTCGATGCCTACCTGGCCGCGCTGCCGCCCGGCCGCGCGCCGCGCATCGTGGGCTCGCGCAGCGTCTTCGTGGCGGAGACGCGCAAGGAGGCGCTACGCCTCGCCGACATCGGGCTGCGCCGCTCGGCGGCCCGCTTCGCCGCCTCCGGGCAGGCGGGGCTTGCCGACCGCGCGGGCCCGGATGCATCGCTCGAACAGCTGATCGCCGCGTACGACGTGCACGTCGGCTCGCCCAATGACGTGATTGCTTCGCTGCGCGCCGACAGCACGCTGGCGCACGTGACCGACCTGGTGTGCCAGGTGCACTCCGTCGACCCGCCGCACGAGGCGATCCTGCGCTCCATCGAACTGACCGCTACCGTGGTCGCGCCGGCACTGGGCTGGGCGCGCGGCGAGGGCGTGTCGGACCTTCAATCCCTTGCACTTCTCTAGGCTGGATTCCACACATGAGCGCCACTGTTTCTTCTTCCGCATCGGCTGTGCCCGACGTCATCGACCGGCTCGTCGGCATCGCGCCAGGCAGCCACCTCGACCGGATCCGCGCGCAGCGCGAGCAGGCGCGCACGAACGCGCAGCAGAGTTACCTCTCGCTGTTCGCACCGACCCCGCCCGTGTACGGAAATTTCGAGACTGCGGACCGGATCGCCGTCGCGGCTTTCGTCGCCGGACTGCATGGGCAGGCCGACGTGGCGCGTTTCTATGCCGATGCGCTGGCCGGGCAGGGCGCCCGCACCGGGGTGGCGGAGGCCATCGCCATCGAAACGCAGCGGGGCGCCGCGCAAGGGCCTTACGGGCGTTATCCCGCAGGGCCGCTCAGCGCTGAAGATGCCCCAGGCCTTTCGTATGCGGTGGGCGCCGCACAGCGCCCAGTGCTCGGCGAGCGGCTTTCGGCCGGCCTCGCGCATGCGCACCTGCTGGTCTTTCACCCGCGCGATGCGAGCCCGGGTTCGCTGCAGGCGCTGCTCGATGCCGGATGGTCAAGCACAGAGATCGTGACCCTGTCGCAACTCGTGGCTTTCCTCGCCTTCCAGATCCGTGTCGTCACCGGCCTGCAGGCGCTGGCGCAACGTCCCGTCACTCTTGTCGATTGATCGATCCGAGGCACACCATGACCACTGAATCCACGCTGACCCATCCCCACAACACGCACCCGACCGTCTTCACGCAGGCGCAGCTCGAATGGCTGCCCTGGCTGGAGCCGCTGCCCGAGGCCGAGCTGACCGAGCGGCATTTCGCCGGGCTGGTGGACGCGTCCCGCGCCAAGTCGCCGTACTTCCGCCTGCTGGCGCGCGACCCGGACATCCTGGGCGCGCGCACCCGCACCGACAAGGACATCTTCTACAACCCTGAAGCCGGCCTGCCGCGCGCCGAGCGCGAGCTCTCGGCCGCGGCGGCATCGCGCTACAACGGCTGCATCTACTGCGCCTCGGTGCATGCGCGCTTCGCCTCGCATTTCTCGCAGCGCACGGACGATGTGCAACGCCTGCTGGACGGGGGTGTGAAGGCCGACCTGGGCGAGCGCTGGAATGCGATCGTGGCGGCTTCGGTCGCGCTGTCGGCCACGCCTTCGGCGTTCGGGCCGGCGCACATCGAACAACTGCGCGCGCAGGGACTGGACGACCTGTCGATTGCCGACGTCATTCACGGCGCGGCCTTCTTCAACTGGGCCAACCGGTTGATGCTGTCGCTGGGCGAGCCGCAGGCGCAAGCCGCCGCATAGGCACGAAAACCGAATATGGAAGCGCCCATTCGTTGTTTGGGTTCGGAGGCGGCGTGGCTAACCTGAGATGCCACGCTTTCTCGTCCTGAAGAAAGCGGGGCAACGAAATCCATCCAGAGGGAACCCCAAAATCATGTTGCTTTCATTCCGACGCGCGTTTTCCGTGATGGCGCTGGCCATCGCCGGCCTTGGCACCGCTGCGCACGCGCAAGAGGTGCTGCGCGTGGCCGCTTCGCCGGTGCCGCACGCCGAGATCCTCGAGTTCATCCGACCACAGTTGAAGGCGCAGGGCGTCGACCTGCAGGTCAAGGTGTTCAACGACTACGTTCAGCCGAATCTCGCGGTGAGCGACAAGCAATTGGACGCGAACTTCTTCCAGAACCGCCCGTACCTCGAGTCCTTCAACAAGGACCGCAAGACCGACATCGTGGAAGTGCCAGGCAGCGACGTGCACATCGAGCCCTTCGGCGCCTACTCGCAGAAGATCCGCAAGGCCTCGGAGCTGCGCGAAGGCGCTGTCGTCGCGATTCCGAGCGACCCATCGAACTCGGGCCGCGCGCTGGCGCTGCTGGCGCGCGAAGGGCTGATCAAGCTCAAGGACCCGAGCAACATCAAGTCGACCGCGCGCGACATCGTCGCCAACCCGAAGAAGCTGGTGATCCGCGAGCTCGAATCGGCACAGCTGCCGCGCGCATTGCCGGACGTGGACCTGGCGCTGATCAACACCAACTACGCGCTCGAGGCCAAGCTCGACCCGAGCAAGGACGCGCTCTTCATCGAGAGCGGCCAGAAGTCGCCCTATGCCAACTTCATCGCATCGCGCAAGGACAACGCGGGTTCGCCGGCTGTCGCCAAACTGGTGGCGGCACTCCATACGGCAGAGGTGCGCAAGTTCATTCAGGACAAGTACAAGGGGGCGGTGATTCCGGCTTTCTGAGCGAAATGGCACGACGCCTTTGACTTACGCGCGCTCATTCCCGTACCGCATGGCATCGGCCGTGGTCGCCGTTTTCGCCTTTGCAGTGCTGACTGCCACGGCCCAGCCGCGCAAGGGCGGCGTGCTGACCTGATTGATCAACCCTGTTCTTTCCTTGATTGTTCCGCTGACGATGTCTCTAAACGGATATGGTGGTTAGGTGGGTTCAGCTTCCTTCAGCTCGTCTGAGCGCAGAAGCGGCGCTTCAATCAGGCGAAGTGAGCCGAGGCGAACGAAGGTGGATCGATAGTAGCCTTCGCTGTAGAGGTCGACGAACTGATTGTTAATGTTCTCCCCATCTGCCTCGAGGGTGATTTGCAACTGAACCAAATCGTCGTCTTGCCGGAGCGGCTTTCGCAGCGTCGACACATCCGTGCGATGCCACGGTGGTCAGCATGATGGTGTAACCGCTCGACCTTCTCAGTCAAGCTGCAGCTGGGTGCGCTGCGCGACCGCGCCCCACTTGGCGAAGTCCTCCTGGCTGCGCTGTTGGGCTTCCTGCGGGCTGTTGCCCTCCACGCGCAGGTCCAGCTCCGCCAGCCGGGCTTTGTTGGCCGGCGTCTGGAGCGCGGTTCGCACGTCGCGCTGGATCTTCTCGACGGTGGTAGCCGGCAGGCTCGATGGCGCCATCAGCGTTTCGAAGAAGGTTGCATCGAAGCCGGGATGTCCGCTTTCGGCGACGGTGGGAATGTCAGGCAGCAGCCCTGAGCGTGCCGTGCCGGAGACGGAGATCGCTCGCAAGCGTCCGGCCTGGATATGGGGCTGGACGACGGAAGAGACGATGAAACCGCAATCGACGTGACCACCCATCACGTCCAGTGCGGCGGGTCCCGGCCCTTTGTAGGGAACATGGGTGAGCTTGGTCCCTGTTGTGGCCAGCAGCATCTCCATCGTCATATGGCTCGGTGTCCCCGCGCCGCCGGAGGCATACAGCCGCGTCGACGGCAACTGGATGAATTTGTAGAGCGACGTGATCCCGGTTGCCGGGTTGCACACCAGCGTCTGGTTGAAGCTCGCGAAGTAGGTGACGGGTTTGAGCGACGTCCGCAGATTGAAGCTCAGCCTCTTGTACAGATGCGGGTTGATGGTGAGGATCGTGTCGGGCCCGACGAGCAAGGTGTGCTCATCCCTGGCCTGAGCCACTTCGCCGGCGGCGATGTTGCCCCCGGTGCCAGGCTTGTTCTCGACGATGACGGGTTGCCCCCACGCTGTCTGCAGCGCCGGCTGGATCAACCTGGCGATCACGTCGCCCGGCGTGCCCGGCGGAAACGCCGCCACCATGCGGACCGGCTTGGTGGGCCAGGCTTGCGCGAAGGCCGAGGGCGCGATCGCCAGGGCCGTGGCGAGCGCAGGGATTCGAAGAAGCGGGACAAGATTGAGTTTCATGCAGGGTCCTCGGATGGAGCGCTTGAAGTTGTCAAAGCGGGATGGGCGGCTGATGGCGGTTGTCTGGCCGTGACGCGGGACAGCACACTCACCGCATCGTCCGCAGCCGCGCCGCGCCACGCGACGATCTGATCAGGTCTGATCAGCACCAGCGGCGCCTCGTAGAGCGCACGCAGCGATGGCTGCGGCAGTCGCACGACGCGCAGGTCGACGTCCATGACGCGGGCCGCGGCCTCGAAGGCCTCGGTGTCAGGCACATCAGGTCCCAGCGCCAGCAGGGTCCATTCGGTGTGGAAGAGGTCGAACAGCGACTGCCCGTTGTCCAACCATGCGTGCGGCGGACGACCGCCAGGGCTGGCCGTGGGCGTGTAGGCGTTCGGTTCATCGGGCGGCAGCACAGCGCCATCGCCGACGATGATCGGCGAGCCGTCGTACCGGCCCCCAAAGGTCACCCCGGGGATGTTGAACTCCAGCCGGACATGCGCGTTCAGCTGTTGGCCCGCGAGCTCGCGCTCGGCGTCTCCTCGTGCCGAGGCTTCGTCCAGTTCGGGCTTTGCCGCGAAGAGCCCCACCGAGTCGGCGAACTTGCGCGCATAACCTGTGTTGCGTTCGGCGAGCGGCCTGCGCTCGGCCTCGTAGCTGTCAAGCAGCGCCGGCGGCGCCTGCCCGCGAATCACGCTGGCCAGCTTCCAGCCCAGGTTGACGGCATCCTCGACCGCCGTGTTGTAGCCGAGGCCACCTGTCGGTGTGAACAGGTGGGCGGCATCGCCCGCGATGAAGACGCGGCCCTGCTGGAAGCGCCGCGCGACCAGCGCATGCCCGGCAAGCCAGGTGCCCATCGACAGGATCTCCATCGGCACCTCCTGGCCCACCGCCTCTGCAAAGACACGACGCGCATCGTCTTCGGTCCAGCCGTCGGCGTCTTCGCCGGGGCGCAGCGCCGCGTGGAAGGCGTACTCGGCCTTGCCGTCCACCGAGGCCATGAAGGCGCGCCTTTCATGGTTGACGGCCACATACATCCATGCCTTGGGATGACGCAGCGCAGAGAGGAATCCGGGCGCGCGCAAGTAGATGGCGAACATCTTGCCGCCCATGAACTCGCGCTGGATGCCGGTGACGCCCCCCCACTCGATGCCAAGTTGTTGCCTGACGAAGCTTCGCGCACCATCGGCGCCGATCAGGAACCTGGCGGTCACGTCCTGCGCCGCGCCTCCTTCGCTCGGCCGCACGGCGGCACTCACCGAAGCGCCGTTGTCGCTGAATCGCTCCAGGCGCCAGCCGTAGCGCACCTCGGTCGATGGCCAGGCCTGCGCGTGGCGGCGCAGGGTTTCCTCGACAAACTTCTGCGACACGCGATGCGGCAATTCGGCTGCACTCCACGAACCCGTCATCGACTTGATCTTGACGGCGGCCTCGGCGGCCGTGGGCAGGCTCAGGCGTGCGAGTTCGTGTCCGGCGAATCGGGTGAAGTAGGCGATGTCCGTCGGATGGTCGGCGGGCAATCCCAGCGCGCGGATCTCGTGCGCAAAGCCCAACCGGCGGAAATGCTCCATCGTGCGGGCCTGCGTTGCGTTGGCCTGCGGATTGAAGGCCGTGCCGGGCTTGCCGTCGACCAGCAGGCACTTGATGCCGCGGCGGCCGAGCTCGTTGGCGAGCATCAGACCGCAGGGCCCACCGCCAGCGATCAGCACATCCGTTTCGATGAGGGGAGGGTGGCCGGCAGCAGGCCGGGAAGTTGCGATCATCGGCTGTCTTTCTTCTTCTTCAACCATCAGTCGGCGCGAATGCCGCGCTCCCGGATCACCGCGCCCAGACGCTTGAAGTCGGCCGAGCCCTTGTCGCCGAAGGCTGCAGGCGTCAGGGGCTCGGGCACGTTGCCTAGAGTTTCGATATGTGCCCTGACCGCCTGTTTGGCCAGCGCGCGGTTGACTTCCGCGTTGATCCGCTGGATCACGGCCGGCTTCGTGCCGGCAGGCGCGTAGAGGCCGAACACCGCATCGGCGTCGAAGCCCTTCAGCCCGAGTTCGTCGAGCGTCGGCACCTCCGGCATTTGGGGCGCCCGCTTGAGGCTTGCCACCGCCAGCATGCGCAGCTTGCCGGTCTGGACGTGCTGGATGCTGATGCCCGGATCAAAGAGGAAGTCGATCTGTCCGCCCAACAGGTCCGTCAGTGCGGGCGCCGCGCCCCGGTAGGGCACGTGGACCGCTTTTGTCCCAGTCTGGCCGGTCATCATCTCCGCCGCGAGATGCGGCGAGCTTCCGTTGCCGGGCGAACCAAAGGATCGCTTGCCGGGGTTGGCCTTCAGATCGGCGACCAGGCCCTTGAAGTCCTTGACCGGGCTGTCGGCGCGAACCACCAGGTAGAACGGAACGCGTGCAACGGATGCGACCGGGACGAGGTCCTTCGCAGGATCGAACGGCATCTTTGCGTAGATGTGCGGATTGATCGAAACCATGCCGCCGGAACTCATCAGAAACGTATAGCCATCGGGCGGCGACTTGGCGACGAAATCGCCGCCGAGGTTGCCTCCGGCGCCACCCTTGTTCTCGACGAGCACCGGTTGGCCGAGCGCCTCCTGCAGCGGGGCGCTGATCACGCGGGCCAACTGGTCGGCCGCGCCTCCGGGAGCGAAGTTGGCGACGATCTTGATGGGCTGCTTCGGCCAGTCCTGGGCCTGGGCAATGCCGTACGGTCCCAGGCTGAGCGCAAGCGCCGCGGTTGCAAGCAGGAACTTCATGGGGTGTCTCCTGCTTTTCATCAGAACGGATAGTGGCGATCGGTGGTCTGCACCGTCAGCCACCGCAGTTCGGTGAAGGCATCGATCCCGGCCTTCCCGCCGAACCGCCCGTAGCCAGAGTCTTTCACGCCGCCGAAGGGCATCTGCGCCTCGTCGTGCACGGTCGGGCCATTCACATGGCAGATGCCGGAGTCGATGCGGTTGGCCACATCCCACGCCCGGGCAATGTCGCGCCCGAACACGGCGGAGGACAGCCCGTAGGGGTTGTCGTTGGCCACGCGCACCGCTTCGTCCACGCCGTCGACGCGCACGATCGGCTTCACGGGACCGAAACTCTCTTCGTGATAGATGCGCATCTGTGGCGTTACGTGGTCCAGCAGCGTTGCCGGCATCAGCGTGCTCTCGGCCTTGCCGCCGCACACGAGTTTGGCGCCCTTGGCGAGCGCGTCGTCGATCAGCGCGTTGCAGCGCTCGACGGTGCTGGCATCGACGACCGAACCGAGCACCACGGGGCCTTTGCGCGGGTCGCCCAGCGGCAGTTGCGTGGCCTTGGCGGCGAGCCTGTCGACGAAGGCGTCCGCGATCCGGCGATCCACGACGATGCGCTCGGTGCTCATGCAGATCTGGCCGCTGTTGGCGAAGGCGCCGAAGGCTGCGCCGTTGACCGCGGCATCGAGGTCGGCGTCGTCCAGCACGACCAGCGGGGCCTTGCCGCCTAGCTCCAGTACCGCCGGCTTGAGGTACTTCGCGCAGGTCAGCGCGATCAGCTTGCCGACGCGGGTGGAGCCGGTGAAGTTCACCCGGCGCAGGGCAGGATGGGCAATGATCGCTTCGACCACGCCGGCCGCGTCCGCTGGCGCATTGGTCACGAAGTTGACGACGCCCGGGGGGAAGCCTGCGTCCTTGAACGCCTCCACGATCAGTCCGTGGGTGGCGGGGCTGAGTTCCGAGCCCTTGAACACCACCGTGTTGCCGCAGGCCAGCGGCGTGGCAATCGCACGCACGCCAAGGATCACCGGCGCGTTCCACGGCGCAATGCCGAGCACCACGCCCGCGGGGCGGCGTATGCCCAGGGCCAGGCTGCCCGGCACGTCGGAAGGGATGACTTCCCCGCCGATCTGGGTCGTCATGCCGGCCGCTTCCTGCAGCATGCCGGCTGCCAGGTGCACGTTGAAGCCGGCCCACGGCGCGGCCGCGCCGGTCTCCGCCGCCATCGACTCGGTCAGGGCCTGTGCCTTGGCCTCGATGGCCTGCGCCGCCTTCAGCAGCAGTGTCCTGCGTTCGCCAGGGCCGGTCCGGGACCAAGCTGGGAACGCCGCAGCCGCAGCCTCTACCGCAGCTACGGCGTCGGCGCGAGTGGCGGCGGGCGCTGTGGTGGCCACCGTGCCGTCGAGCGGGTTGCGGCGCTCGAAGGTGGCGCCGTCCGCGGCCTGCCGGCTCTCCCCATTGATCAACATCGATATCGTGCCCATCGTCTTGTCTCCTTGTAGATCTGAAAAAACGAAAAACTGTCAGGCCACTTCGACCTCGACCAGCATCGGTGCAGCCGATTGAAGGGCCTGGTGCAAGGCCGGGCGCAACTGCTCGGCCGTCTCGACGCGCAGCGCCTTCATGCCTTGCGCGCCGGCCAGCGCAACAAAATCGAGATCGGGCAGGTCGGTGCCCGGAACATGCTCGTCGGGCCGGTAGCCGAAGATGCGGGCGAACTCGTAGAGCGCCGCGTAGCGGCGGTTCTTCAGGATCACGACCGTGACCGGCAGCGCCAGCTGCGCCGCACTCCACAGCGCCTGGATGGCGTACATGGCCGAGCCATCGCCGATCAGTGCAATGACCCGTGCGCCTGGCTTGCCCAGTGCCACCCCCACTGCGGCCGGAAGGCCGTAGCCCAGGCCGCCGCTGCACATGGTGTAGAAAGTTTCTGACTCGAAGATCGGCAAGTGGGCATGCATCACGGGCCGTGCGCTGGGTGCTTCCTCGACCAAGATGCTGTTGCGCGCGCGTACATCGGCCAGCGTCTGCAAAACCCAAGCAACCGGCAAGCGTTCGCCGGCCGGAGGCTCTGCGACGCGCGCTGGCCGGGCATGAGGCCGCGGCGCCGAGCGATCCCGAGGCGTGCTGCACTCGAGCAGATCGAGCAATCCCAGGCGGATGCTGCCGACCACGGAAGTTCCTGTCGGCGCCCAGGCTGCGACCTGCGGATCGTCTGTCAGCTGTACCAGCTCGGTTGATTCGGGCAGGTGCGGACCTTGGCCCGGTACGTGATAAGTGAACGCCGGCGCGCCCAGCGCAAACACCAGGTCGTGGCTCGCGAGCCGCTCGACGATGCGCTCGCGCATCGGCGGCAGGAAGCCTCCCCACAGCGGATGGTCTTCAGGGAAGCTGCACCGGCCCGACATCGGGGCCACGTACACGCGGGCGTTGTGCCGCTCGGCCAATTGAACGGCCTCTTTCCAGGCTTCATCGCGATCGACTGCGGCGCCGACCACGAATGCCGGGGAGCGGGCGCCATCGAGGGCCGTGGCAATGCGCGCGAGAAGGTCGGGGTCTGCGCGCACGTGGCGGCTGACCTCTCGTGCATCCACCGGCAAGGTCTGAACGTCCCAATCGTCGGACGGGATCGAGACCAGCACGGGGCCGCGCGGCGGCGTCATCGCGATGTAGTAGGCCCGCGCAATCGCCAGCGGAACGTCCTCTGCCCGTGCCGGCTCGACGCTCCACTTCACGTAGGGCCTGGGCAACTCGGGTGCCTGCGTGGAGCCGAGGAAGGGCTCGAAGGGCAGGATCGATCGCGCCTGCTGCCCAGCCGTGATCACCAGCGGCGTGCGGTTGCGAAAGGCCGTGAAGATGTTGCCCATTGCATGGCCGACGCCGGCGGCGGAGTGCAGGTTGACGAACGCCGCGTTGTGCGTGGCCTGCGCGTAACCATCCGCCATGCCCACGACCACCGACTCCTGCAGTCCGAGCACGTAGCGGAAGTCTTGCGGGAAGTCGATGAACATCGGCAGCTCCGTCGATCCCGGGTTGCCGAACACGCTCGTCATGCCGAATGCGCGCAGCAGCTTGAAAACCGCGTCTCGCACGGTCAGGGGGCTGCTGCCTGAGAGGGGGGCTTGTGAGGGATGTTCGACGCGTCGATCCATGAATGCTCCTATATGAGGTCTGCAGTTTTGCGGTTCTCATGGTATTCATCAATGCAATGAAATATCTAAAGCAAAATAAGGCATATGCATACTGAAAAGCTGGACATGAACCTGCTCCGCCTGTTCGAGGCGGTCTACCGTCTGGGCAGCGTCAGCCGCGCCGCAGATGCGCTGGGGCTGTCGCAGCCGGCTGCGAGCCAAGGCCTGACGAGGTTGCGGCTCGCCTTGGGCGACGCGCTGTTCGTGCGCGCCAACGGGCGCATGCGCCCGACGTTGCGCGCGGAGCGGCTGGCAAGCGTCGTTCAGCCGGCGGTAGCTGCCATCGAGGGGGTGCTGCGGGACGAAGACACCTTCGATCCCTCACGCTCGCAAATGACCGTTCGGCTGCATATGAACGACATCGGGGAGGCCCGGCTGCTGCCGGAACTGATGGAAGCCTTGCATCGCCAGGCACCCGGCATACGGGTGCATACGATTCCGCTGCCGCACGGGGAGATCACGGATGCCCTTGAAACGGGGGCGATTCATTTCGCACTCGGGTTTCTGCCCTCGGTCAGCGGAACGGAACGCGTCGAACTGCTGCGCGATCGCTACGCGGTGGTGGTGCGAGCGGGACATCCGATGGCCAGGGGCCCGAAGGCAGCGAATGTCCGAATGACGATCCAGGATCTGCGGCGCCTGGAGTATGTAGCAGTGCGCTCGCACTCGGAGACCTTCCGCATCCTGCAGCAGCTCGGACTCGATGGACGGCTGGTGCTCAACTCGGCGCATTTCCTGGCGCTGCCGGCGATCATTGCGCGCACTGATTTCGCCGTCGTGATGCCACAGGCGATCGCGCGCAGGTTCATCGAGCCGAAGCGCTACGCGGTGCTTCCCGCCGCGCTGCCGCGCAGCAACTTCACGGTGTCGCTGCATTGGAGCCGTCGGTTCGAATCGGATCCGGCGCACTACTGGATGCGGAATCTCTTCATCGGCCTTTTCGAGGAAAAGGGCCGTGCAGATTGCCCATAGCTGCGAACCCATTTCGAGCGGACCACCGCTCAACTTGCCTGTGTCCAGTAGATCGGCCCAAGTCTTCGGCGGATCGACGCCGAACTTTGTAGCGTCGTAGGCCATGAGCACGGCGCAGAGGATCGCCGGCTGTTGATCTCCAGCAAGGAACTGGAGCTTCCGGTGGTCGCGCTGACAAGGTACACCAGCCTTTGGCGGGCTATGAGACCGCCATCGAAAGATGGCGGCGATGGGGCAGGTGCGACTGTTCTATGTCGGCGCCACGCGTACTACACCTCGACTCATGATCGCGAATGCAGTCCCCTGCGGTGGTGCATGCGCAATGAGCAGCGCGGGCTGATCTTTCATTGTCCCAAGACTAGCTTTCGTAGTCGCCGCCTTATCGTGAGTTGAGAGCAGGGGCTGGATGGGCTCAAAGCTATTTCGTGTTGATTGCGCGGGTAGCTCCTGGCCTCGATGTCGCTTCGGTCCAATCATCATGGCTCGATCATCCTAGAAACAGAACTTATGGTCGCGTCTACTTCAGGAGATCCAACGGGCGCGTTTCAGGTATGCCGGCTCGCTCGGAAAGCCATCATCCATTACCGTTCTATTTCCTGGAAATCATCGAATGTCGATAACGTTAAAAGCATCATCCCCCGAAGTTGATCCGAAAACGCTGCGTAAGGTGATCTTCGCGGCATCGTTCGGCAATTTCGTCGAATGGTTCGACTTTGCCGCGTATGGTTTTCTCGCAACCATTCTCACGCGGGAGTTTTTCCCGAGCAGCGATCCGGCAGTCGGGCTGCTCAAGACCTTCGCCGTTTTCGCGGTGGCATTTGCATTCCGGCCGCTGGGCGGCATTTTTTTTGGCGTAGTTGGTGACCGCATTGGCCGCAAGCGCACTCTCGCGCTAACCATCCTGATGATGGCCGGGGCGACCACGCTGATCGGTTTGTTGCCGACATATGCCGCGATCGGCGTGTTCGCGCCGATCCTGCTCACGGTACTCCGCTGCGTGCAGGGTTTCTCCGCCGGCGGCGAATATGCCGGCGCATGCGCCTACGTGATGGAGCATGCGCCGCAGCATAAGCGGGCGCGTTACGGTAGCTTTCTACCGATATCGACATTCTCGTCCTTCGCGCTGGCTGCGGTAGTGGCCTATGCGCTCGACGCTTCGCTTTCCGCCGAGGCCATGAGCGCCTGGGGTTGGCGTGTACCGTTTCTGGCCGCCGCGCCCACCGGCCTGATCGGTCTTTACCTGCGGATGAATCTCAGCGAAACCCCGGCGTTTCGCGCGCTTGAAGGCGAGCACAAGGTGGCGCACGCGCCGTTGCGCGACACGCTGCGCACGCAGGCAGCGGGCATTCTGAAACTGGGAGCGTTTATCTCGGTGACTGCAGTGTCGTTCTACATGTTCACCACCTACTTTGCGACTCACCTGCAAGTGGCAGGCGGGTTGAATCGAGCGACGTCGCTGCTGATCACGGTGATCGCGTTGTTATTCGCAGCGGCGCTGTGTCCGCTGGCTGGTCTGTATTCAGACTGGGCGGGCCGCCGGAAGACTATGTTGACGGCGTGCGGCATCCTGATCATTACAGTCTATCCATCGTTCTCGCTGGTGGGTTCGGGGCATTTTTCGCCGTCGGTAATTGGCGTGTGCTTGCTGGCGATTGGCGCGGTGTTGGCGAACGTGGTGACGCCGCCGTTGTTATCCGAAGTGTTCCCAACGCGCACGCGCTATACCGCTTCGGCGACTACCTTCAACCTGGCCTTTACGGTGTTTGGCGGCACGGCGCCGCTCGTCGCCACGTGGCTGATCACGACGACGGGCAACAACATGTCGCCTGCGTTGTATTTGGTCGCGATCGCGGTGATGGGACTGATGGGTGGATTGATGTTGCCGGAAACGGCGAAGATATCGTTGCATGACGCGGGTACCGCTTTTCCCGATGCAACCACCGCCGCCGAGCTGAAAAGCGTACCAAGGCCCGCGGCTTAATCGCTGCGTTGTTGATTTCCATCCGGAAGACGGGCCGGTCGTCGGTATTGACCATTGCCTCGACACCTGCATGCATCATCTTGTTGACCAGCTCAGCTTCTGGATGCATCCCAACGGACCAGGTGTTGGCTAGGCCATCTGCAACCCACAGTTCCTCACCTACGCAGGGGACGCGGAGAAGAGGTTGCCGTTGACTGCTTACGAAGCATCCAGGCCATACGATTCTCCGTTCGACGATCCAGACGCCGCATCCGATCGACTCCGTCGCTGTTCATAAGAGCGCCGAAATTCAGCGGACACAAGGTACTGATCGCGTTTCGCCAGCGAGCGGGTGCGGAATGCCGCCATCGCCATAGGAGCGGACAACCTGTGCGATGACCACCTGATAGCCCTTGAGCCAAAGCGCCTGGCGCTGCTTTGCAGCGATATGTGCAGAGTGCCCGGTGAGCTCCTGGAGCGCCTCCATCGTCTTCCAGTAGTACACGTTGGAGACGAGCCCTGTTGCAGGGTTCTCCCAACTCTCTTCGCCAAAGTAGCCTGGGACGGATTTGGCAAGCTGGGCAATGGCGTTGTCCAAGGCATGGAACTCGTCGTCGAACTCGCCCTTTGCGAAAGTGAAGGTGGACGTGTACATGGGGCGTGCAGGCCTCGTCAGCTTGCTCCCGTGGCGTTGCGCATCAGTCCCGACATTTCTTCGTGTCCGCGTGCCTTCAAAATTTCTGCGGCATTGAGGCGGTCGCGCGCTTCTTTGTTCTGGCTGAGCTTGGACTTGCCCACAAGCGAGGTGACGGCGATCTCGATGCCCACGATGCTGCGCACCATGCTGTCGATGTACTCGGGTGCGGAGTCACCCATCTTCCATGGCTTCGGTTCGGCCGCCTCGTAGCGCCGCGTCAGGCGCGCGATGATGCCGCGCGCAAAGCGCTCGTCGTCGTGCACGGTGAGCACGCCGTGCGCGTGCACCACCTCGTAGTTCCAGGTGGGCACCTGGCGGTGCGCCTCGTGCTTGGATGGGTACCAGTTAGGCGAGATGTAGGCTTGGGCGCCGCTGAAGATGACCATCACCGGAGTTCCGGTGGGGCAGCGCTGCCACAGCGGATTGGCGCGAGCGACGTGCGCCGACAGCAAGCCATGCGTTCCCACGTCGGGGTCGAACTCGAAAGGGAGGTGATCGGCATCCAATCCCGAGGTCCCATGCGTGACCAGCGCACCCAGCGGATGCTCGCGGATGATGCGGTTCAGTTCCTCGGGTCTTGTTTCGGCAAAGTGCGTCGGGATGTACATCAGGGAGGGTGTGAATGGTGTGGGCTGCTGGTACTGTCGCGCGGAACCGGCACAATGGGAAGGTCCAGTTTTATTCCTTTTGCATGGGCCAGTTTTCAACGCCGCCGAGCACAAGTTCCGGTACCGACAGGGCCGGACGCCGCATCTACGACCTGCTGCGCTCCCAGATCGCCGACGGGACGCTCGCCGCGGGTGCGCAGGTGCCGTCAACGCGTGCTCTGGCGGCTGACCTGGGGGTGTCGCGTACCACCGTCACCGCCGCCTACGAGCAGCTCGCGGCCGAGGGCTTCCTTGTCACGTCGGCCGGGCGAGTTGCCCGTGTCGCAAGTCCGCTGGTAGCGCCCGAACGTCCCGATACGAGACCGAAGCAGCGCGGCAGGACTGCACCGACTCTCTCGGCCTTCGGATGTCGCGTGGCCGCGGTCGATATGCCCGGACTTGCTCCTGTGGAACCTTGCCGCATCGACTTCCTGTATGGAGCGGTGGCTTCTCGCGACTTTCCGGCGCTGGCCTGGCGACGCGCCTACCAGGCCGAACTGCTGCGCCATCAACGCCGGCTCTACTACGTTGCGCCCGAAGGCGACGCGTCGCTGCGCCGCTCCCTGCAGGGGTATCTCCGACGCGCGCGGGGCCTGGCCTGCGATGCCGAGCAGATCCTCATGGTGCACGGCTCACAGCAGGCCATCGACCTGTGCGCGCGGCTGCTGTTGAATCCCGGCGACGCCTTCGTCTTCGAGGAGCCCGGCTACCTGATGGCGCGCCGGTGCTTCGAGGCCACGGGCGCCGAGCCCTTGGCAATACCGGTGGACGCCCAAGGGCTGGACACCGCCATGCTGCCAAACGACGATCGCACCCGCCTGGCCTATGTGACGCCTTCGCACCAGTTTCCACTGGGAGGCGTGCTGCCCATCGGCCGCCGCCTGGAGCTGCTCCGTTGGGCGCGAACGCACCGCGCCTGGGTCGTCGAGGACGACTACGACGGCGAGTTTCGCTACGGCCAGCGCCCGATCGACGCACTGCAGTCGGTAGACACTGATGGCCGCGTGATCTACGTGGGCACCTTTTCCAAGGCGCTGTCGCCGCAGCTTCGGCTCGGCTACCTGGTGCTGCCTCCCGAACTGGTGCCGGTGTTCCGGCAGGCCAAGCGGCTGGCCGACCGCCACGCGCCCGTGCTGGAGCAGCGTGTGCTGGCGTCGCTGATCGATAGCGGCGCCTACGAGCGCCACGTGCGGCGCACGCGCCGCGAGCATGAGCGTCGCCGGGCGGCATTGCTCGAGGCCATTGCGCGCCACCTGCCTGCCAGCGCCACGGTCATCGGTGCGGCGGCCGGGCTGCATGTGGTGCTTTGGCTGCCCTTCATGCGGCCGCAGGACGAGCCCGCGCTGGCGGCTGCTGCGCGCAGCAAGGGGGTGGGTGTCTACCCGGTGTCGCCGCTGTTCGCCAAGCCGGAGTCGCGCATGCAACCCCGGCCGGCTGGACTGATCCTGGGATATGCCAGCTTGTCGGTGGAGGAGATCGACCAGGGGATGCGTGTGTTGGCTGCGGTGATCGCCGTGCGGGGTGCGAAGCCGATCGCGAGTGTCGCTAAGACAAAGCGGGCGAGCGTCGAAGCTCCCGGTACAGCGTCGCGCGGCTGATTCCCAGCCGGCGCGCGGCCTCGTCCTTGTCGCCTGCAGTCTCTGCGAGCGTCTTTCGTATGCAGGTATCGCGCTCGCGGTCGAGGTGCGCCTGCAGCGTAGTCGTTGGGGTCGTTCCGTGCCGGCCGGCAATGGCCTGCGGGCGCTTTGCGACAGGCTGATCCGGCAGCCCTGCTTCACCAGAGAGCAGGAAGCGCAGCAGCGCGGCTTCCAACTGCCGCACGTTACCTGGCCAGTCGAAGGCCAGCCATCGCGCGCGAACAGATGAGGGCACCCGGCGCCCCGGCAGTCCTTCGCGCAGCGCCATGCGCTCGAGCAACTGCTCGGCCAACCACTCCAGGTCGTTGCGCTCGCGCAGCGCGGGCATGCGCACGCCGAGCACATTGAGCCGGTAGTACAGGTCGGCCCTGAACTGGCCCGCGTCCACACGCTCCTGAAGGTCGCGGTGGGTGGCGCAGACGACGCGGGTATCGATCGGGATCGGCGAGACGCCGCCCACCCGCACGATCTCCTGGTTCTGCACGGCACGCAAGAGGCTGGCCTGCAGACTGAGGGGCATGTCGCCGATCTCGTCGAGGAACAGCGTGCCGCCGCTCGCGAGCTCGAACTTGCCCGGCTTGCCGCGCGTCCGGGCGCCGGTGAAGGCGCCACCTTCGTAGCCGAAGAGCTCCGCATCGATCAGCGATTCGGGAATGGACGCGCAGTTGACCCACACGAACGGCCGCCGGGCGCGCGGCGACAGTGCGTGGATCGCGTTGGCTGCCAGTTCCTTTCCGCTGCCGGTCTCGCCCTGGACGAGCACGGGCAGCGAGAGCGGCGCGGCCTGTTCGATGGCTGCGCGCACTGCGTCCATCCGGGCGCCTTGGCCCAGGATGTCGTCGATGCCGTAGCGCACGGTCCACGGCGTGGGCGGGCTGTGGATGGCGCGCCCCTGGTCGCCGACGACAGCCACCGCCTTCTTCAGCGCCGCCATGTTGGAGAACAGCGCCAGACCGACCGCGCCGATGATTCGCTCGTCCTGGTAGACGGGCACCTGCCGCGCGAGCAACTGGTGGCCCCGCACTTCGAGCGGCATCATGGTTACGGAGAGGTCGCCGCGCGCCACGTGGTGCAGGCGCGTCTTCGGCGACACGACATCGGTGATGTGCCGGCCGATGAAGTCTTCCTGGGGGCCGCCCAGCAGGCGGCAGTAGGGCGCATTGATGAGCACGACGCGGCCATTGGTGTCGACCGCCACCAGGCAGTCGGACACGTGGTCGAGCACGCGGCGCAGGAACTCGGCCTCGTTCTGGCCGGAGCCGAACCATTCGGGAAAGGGCATTTTTCGTCTCGTATTTGCGACGTTAGGACTCAATATTGAGACTAATGCATGTGCTCCAAGCCGTCAATCGAAGCCGTGGCGAGCATTTATCCAAGCAAATCAAGCACTTGTCGAAATCGCGAAAACGTCCGCCGAGCGGGCCTCGGATTTGCTCTGTGCCCTCCGCCTCGCATTCGACGCGGCGTGGCGGCTTCCACCCTTTCATTTGGAAATGCACATGAACGACACTATTTCAATCGGAGACATGCACGTGCGCGTGGCGGGCCACGGCCCGGCGCTCGTCTTTTGCCACGGCTTCACCACGACCGGCGAATTCTGGCGCCAGCAGATGGGCGTGTTCTCGCGCGACCACCGATTGGTGGTGCCCGATCTGCCCGGCCACGGCCGCTCGGCATCACCGCGCTCGCGCCGCTACACGATCGACGCGTTCGTGACCGACCTCGTGCTGCTGTTCGACAAGCTGCATCTCGACGACGCCATCCTCGTGGGGCTGTCGATGGGCGGCACGATCGCCCAGCGTTTCGCGCTCGCGCACCCGAGCCGCTTGCGCGCGCTGGTGCTGGTGGGCGCCACGCCCCACGGGCTCGGCCCTGACGTGAACGTGAAGAATGTGCTGCACGCCATCGACACTCTGGGCGTCACTGCGGCGAGCCAGGCGGTGATCGACCGCTCGTTCGCCTCCGCCGCCTCAGCCGAACTGGTGGCCTTTGCGCGCGAACAGGTGGCGCAGACTCCGGAATTCGTTGCTCGCGAAGCCATCGTCTCGCTGAACGAGGCGGACAGCCGGGCGCAACTCGCCCGTCTGGCATTGCCGACGCTCGTTGTCTGCGGCGAGGAGGACGCCATCACCCCGCCGGCCGAGTCGCATGCGCTCGCCGCCGGCATTCCCGGCGCGATACTGCAACTGGTGCCCAGCGCCGCGCACTTCCCGATGCTCGAGCAGCCCGAGCGCTTCAATTCGATCCTGCGCGACTTCATTGCTCGCATCGACAACCGGAGCGGCGCTTGACGCGCGCCCGCCATACATCAAGGAGTATGGACATGACAACAACAGTCGAGACATCCCCCGCGACGCCCGAGCGTTCGCGTGAAACGCGCCGGGTGGTCTTCGCCGCAGCGCTTGGCACGGTGCTGGAGTGGTATGACTTCTTCATCTACGGCAGCCTCGCCGTGTTCTTTGGCGGGTTGTTCTTTCCCAAGGGCAACGAGTCGGCGGCCATCCTCGCGTCGCTCGCGACCTTCGGCGCAGGCTTCGTGCTGAGGCCCTTCGGTGCGATCGTCTTCGGGCGTCTCGGCGATCTGGTCGGGCGCAAGAAGACTTTTCTGGTGACGATGATGATCATGGGCACCGCCACCGCCGCCATCGGCTTCCTGCCCACGTTCGAGACCATAGGCTGGGCCGCGCCCGCGCTTCTGGTGTTGCTGCGTCTTCTGCAGGGGCTAGCGATCGGCGGCGAGTTCGGGGGCGCGGTCACCTACATCGCCGAGCATTCCGATCCGCGCCGCCGTGGCTTCATGACCAGCTGGCTGCAGATCACCGGCACCATCGGGCTGCTCGTCTCCCTGGGCGTGATCATGGTGCTGCGCTCGTCGATGTCGGCCGAGTCCTTTGCCTTGTGGGGATGGCGCGTGCCGTTCATGCTGTCGATCGGACTGCTCGCGTACTCGCTCTACGTTCGCATGCGTCTGGAAGAGTCGCCGGTGTTCCTCGAAATGAAGGCGCACGGCAAGGGCTCGCGAAACCCGGTCAAGGACACCTTTGGCGATCCGCGCACCCTGCGCATCGTGCTGGTGACGATCTTCGGCGCTGTGGCCGGGCAGGCGGTGATCTGGTACACCGCGCATTTCTACAGCCTGCAGTTCCTCACCGCGACGCTCAAGCTGCCGCCGCAGTCCGCCTACGCATACCTCACGATCGCCCTGGTGCTGGCCACCCCGTTCTTCGTGCTCTTCGGCTGGCTGTCCGACCTGATCGGGCGCAAGTGGATCATGCTGACGGGCTGCCTGCTTTCCGCAATCCTGTTCATGCCACTTTTCCAGGGCATGGCCAAGTACGGCAACCCGGCGCAGGAAGAGTTCCGCGCCCGCACCCAGGTCGTCATCCAAGGCGGCGACTGCAGCGAGGACCAGTCCTTCATCGGCCAGCTGTTCCAGCCGAAGGCGACCAAGCCGTGCACGCGCGCCCGCTCGTTCCTGGCCGCGCAAAGCGTGCCGTACACGTTGCGGCCGCAGGCGGGCGAGCTGCAGTTCGTGGTCGCCGAGACGACGTTGACCGGTTTCGATGAAGCGGCACTGCGCCGCGTGCTCGTCGAACGCGGCATGCCGCTCACGGCCGACCCGGCACGCGTGAACGCGCCCATGGTCGTGCTGATGCTGTTCGTGCTGGTCCTGCTCGCGACCATGGTGTACGGGCCAATGGGCGCGTTCCTGGTCGAGCAGTTTCCAACGCAGGTGCGTTACAGCGGCGTCTCCGTAGCTCTGCAATTTGGCAATGGCTGGATTGGCGGCTTTGCGCCGTTCATCGCCACTGCAATGGTCGTGAGCAGCGGCGACATCTTCCGGGGCCTCGTCTACACGATTGTCGTAGCTTTGCTCACACTGGTGGTGGGGGCCTTCTGCATTCGTGATCGCCGGGGGCTCGACATGCGCGAGCCAGTGGCGGCAACGGAAGCGCCGCGTGCCACCTCGACGCTCGCTGCGTCCGAACAGTAGATCGGACCGGCATGGCTTTCGCCAAGATCCCCGTCACGATCGTCACCGGCTTCCTCGGGGCTGGCAAGACCACGCTCGTGAACCACCTGCTGGCGCAGTGCAGCGGCACCTACATCGGCATCATCGTCAACGAGTTCGGCGAGGTCGGCATCGACGGGCAGCTGATCGTCGCCGATGACCAGCCGCTGATCGAGATCACCAACGGCTGCGTCTGCTGCACGGTGCGAAAGGACCTGACGGCGGCGGTATGCGAGCTCCTGCAACGCGCCGAACGTCCGATCGAGCGGCTGATCATCGAGACCTCCGGTCTGGCCGATCCCGCTCCGGTGCTGCAGAGCTTTCTCGCCGATCCCGCCCTGTTGCAACTCGTGGAACTCGAGTCGGTGGTCACCGTCGCGGATGCGCGCCACATCCTGCTCCACATCGGCGACGACATCGTCCGCGAGCAGGTCGCCTTCGCCGACGTGATCGTGCTCAACAAGGTCGAGATCCCTAGCGCACCGGAGCTGGAGCAACTCGAGGGAGAGCTGCGCCGGCTGAATCCGGCTGCGCACCTGGTCCGGACCGAGCGAGCACAGGTTTCGGCCGCCGAGCTGCTGGGCACGAAGCGTTTCTCATTGCCGCACGTGCTGTCGATCGAGCCCGACCTGCTGAGTGGCGAGGCGCACGACCACGAGCACGACACCTCGATCGGCTCGTGCTGCATGGAAACCGACGGCGCCATCGACCCGGACCGGTTCAGCCGTTGGATGAACCAGCTTGTCCAACGCGAAGGCGCAGGGCTGATGCGCACGAAGGGAGTGCTTCACTTCGACGGCGAGGCGCGCCAATTCCACTGTCACAGCGTGCACATGCTGCTCGACGCGCGGCCTGGGCGGCGGTGGGCCCCCGACGAGCCGCGCCGCAGCAAGCTGGTCTTCATCGGACGGGAACTGGCGGCCGACGCCTTGCGCGAGGGCTTCCTCGGATGCTTGGCGGTTCAACCTGAACGGGCGCAGGCTCCTTTCTTCGAATCTGAAACGGAGCACCCATGAAACTCCAGCATGCGCTGGGCGGTCTCGAGAACCTCGGGCCTGTGAGCCTCGAAACCCGGGTCTTCGTGCAGGAGTGGGAGAAGCGCATCTTCGGCATCCACACGGTGATGATGGCCGAGAGCGCCCACCTCGCAGAGGCATTGCCCAGATATCCGATGGCCAGCTTGCCCACCACGTTCAAGCACACCTGGACCTGGGCCTCGCTGCGCACCGGTGCCGAGGGCATGCAGCCCTTCGAGTACTTCAAGTTCCGCTACTACGAGAAATGGCTGATGGGCATCAGCCAGTTTTTTGTCGACGAGGGCTACATCACAACCCAAGAGTTGGCTTGGTGGACCGCGCACTATCGCGTCCAGCCCGACGCGCCGCTGCCCGAGCGGTTCAGCGAGACGATCAAACGCCAGATCGTCGACTACCTGCTGCAAGGCGACTCCAGCCTGCGGCCGCTGCCGCATGCACCGCGGTTCACGGTCGGCCAGGCGGTGCAGGTGGCCGACCCTGCGGCGGCTGACCACACGCGGCTACCCGGCTACCTGCGCAACAAGAAGGGCGTTGTCCGCGAGGTGTACCCGGGTGCTTTCGAGTATTTCTGTTCGACCGGTCCGGACGGGCTGGAGGGGCCGATGCCGGTGTACCGCATCGCATTTGACGCGAGCGACATCTGGGGCCCCGACCTCTGCGAACCGAATACGACGATCTACGCCGACCTCTTCGAGGTCTACCTGCAATCCCGAACGCCCGAGAAAGAAGAGAGAACGCCATGAGCAGCGACCTGTTCAAGTACGACGACGAGCGCGAAGCGGCGAGTGCCGCGAAGGTGCGCGCACTGGAGGCCCTGCTGATCGAGAAAGGCGTCATTGGCAGCGACTCGGTCGATGCGGTGCTCGACCATTTCGAGAGGGTTGCCGGGCCGTTCAACGGCGCGCGCATCGTTGCGCGGGCATGGGTCGATCCCGCCTACAAGCAGCGCCTGCTCGACGACACGCCCCAGGCCATTGCCGAACTTCAGCTGCCGCTGGGCATGGAAGGCGCCGAGGGTGAGCACATGGCCGCGGTGGCCAACGGTCCGGGTGTGCACAACCTGATCATCTGTACGCTCTGTTCCTGCTATCCGTGGCCGGTGCTCGGTCTGCCGCCGTACTGGTACAAGGATCCGGTGTTCCGCGCCCGAGGCGTGCGCGAGCCGCGTGCAGTCTTGCGCGAGTTCGGCGTGCCGGTGAGCAAGCACACCGAAGTGAAGGTGTGGGACAGCAGCGCGCAGGTTCGCTGGTTCGTCGTGCCCGAGCGGCCGGCCAACACCGACGGCCTCAGCGAAGAGCAACTGGCCGCGTTGGTCACGCCGGAGGCGATGATGGGCGTCGCGCTGGTACCGCCGCCTACAGCGGCCTGAAGCGAGGTGCCATGTTCACTCGCTTCGAGGAATATGCGGCTTCCCAGATGCTGGGCCATGCCGACTCGCCGCCCCGCAGCCAGGGCAAGCTGTTCTTTGCAGAGGCGTGGCAACGGCAGCTCTTCGGATTGACGCTGGCGGTGGCCAAGCAGGGGCACTTCGACTGGGAGGACTTCCGGCAGCACCTGATTGAATCGATCGGCGACTGGGAACGGCTTGATTGCGCAGCACAGCCGCCGTGGGACTATTACGAGCGGTTCTTCGGGGCGCTGCTGCAGGTTCTGGAACGGCAGCAAGTGGTCACCGAAGGCGAGCTGGCCCGGGTCCTGGCCGATCGGCCGTTGCGGAGCCATGAATGAGCGCCGAGTGGCTGTCCTTTTCCGGCTTGTTCCTGATGTTCGCGCTGGGGCTGCGGCACGGGTTGGACCCCGACCATATTGCATGCATCGACAGCCTGACCTGGCGGGCACTCAATCATTCGCATACCAATGCAGGTTGGATCGGAACCTTGTTCGCGCTCGGTCACGGCCTGCTGGTCACGCTGATCGCGGTGGTCGTCAGCAAGCTTGCGCTGCACTTCGATCCTCCGGGCCTCGTGGTGACCGTTTTCGGATGGATTCCAACCTTGCTGCTGATCGTGGTCGGCTGCCTCAATCTGCGCCTGCTGCTGCGCAGGGACGAGGCCTACACGCCGACCGGCTGGAAAATGAGCCTGATCCCTGCGCGGTTGCGGCAGCAGACGAGTGCCTGGTCGGTGGTGGTCATCGGCGTGCTGTTCGCCACCGTCTTCGACACTGCCACACAGGCGGCAGCCTGGGGCTACGTCGCCAGCAACAAGAACGGCGGTGCATGGGCTGCCTTGCTCGCGGGGATGACCTTTACGGCAGGGATGATGGTCACCGATACGCTGGACGGCCGCATCATCTGCCGAATCGGCCGAGGCATCGAAAACCCGGAGGCAGGGCGCCGCGTGCGCCGGACACTGGGCTGGCTCATCGTTGCCATCTCATTCGGCGTGGCTGTCTACAACGTGGCCAAGGCGTTGTTGCCGGAAGTCGAACTCGACGACATGGCGTTTTCATTCGCCGGCGCTGCGCTGGTTGTTGTCATGTTGGGCATCTGGGCATGGAGTGCCAGGCGCGCACGCAGCGCGAAAGCGGCCGCCATGCCCGGCCTTCGGGAAGACGCGCCCCCAACACCCCTCCCTTCGCGGACCTCCTGATGTCGCCCCGCGGCGTACGTCGGTGAAAGCGTCTTTGCTTCCAGCGATCAGGCAGCAGCCGGGCGCGTTCGTGGTGGCAGACGGCACCAGCTGCAGGCATCAGATCGCCGATGGCGCGGGTCGGGATGCGCTGCATGTCGCTTGCCTGCTGGACGAACTTCTGATCCGTCGTGACCAACCAACAAGGGGCGACTGAATGCGCGACTTTCTTGCGGTCGCGTCGCGGAAGAACATGGGGAGCTTAGACATCTCACGATCCCAGCCGCGTCGAAGGAAGACATCGTCACTCTGTTCAAGACCTCGATAGAACCCGCTGAATCTGGACCGAGTGAGCCGAGCTTCGCGTCCCGCTCAATGGCTGGGTCGATCCATCGGCGTCCCGAGCTATCGCGACGATGCTCACCGGGCCGGGCGTTCGCGGCAGCGGAAGCACCGTCGCGAACTGCTGCCATTCGAATTCTCGACGGGGCCGGACCTCGGCCTCCTTCCACGTTGCCCCGCCGTCGGTGCTGAGAGCCACGCCACCGATGCCGTTGTTGCTCCAGGCCCAGCCCTTGACTTCCACGTCATCAGTGGAGATGGTGTCGCCGGGTGCCGGATGGGTGATCATCGAATTGGGCTCAACGGCCCACACCGGCTCTCGATCGACTTCGCCTTCGTGCTCGCTGTCGCGGTTGTACCAGACGGTCGTGAAGGGGGAATTCGCGCGCCGGCCCCGGACCGACAGCCGGCAGAGCCACTTCGTCATGTTGGTGCCGAACCAGCCTGGCACGATCAGGCGAACAGGGCCGCCCCGCTCGCGCGTCAGGGGTGCGCCATTCATCTCGTAAGCCACGAGCACCTCGTGAGACAGCGCCTTCGAGATCGGCAGATCCTTGCGGTACCGGTTCATCTTGCGACCGCCGAATTCGCCGCTATCGAGCCCGTCCGACCAGACATGGGTGGCACCCGTCTCGAGCTGCGCATGCTCGAGCAGCACAGCCAGCGGCACTCCCGTCCACCGGACGTTGCCTACCCGCCAGAGATTGCCGTCAACTGGCACCAGGGGGCTGCCAAAGCACTCGTGGAAGGCCGTGACGGAGACAGAAGGCAACTGCCTGAGACCGTCCAGCCCGATCGAGAAAGGCCTGCGTACGAGCCCGTCCACTTGCAGTCGCCATCGCCTGGCGTCGACTTCGACGGAGCCCATGTGGATGGTCTCGAAGAGCTGCGCATCGCAGGTGATGAAGTCGCGCAGCGCCGCAGGGGCGGGTGGCGGCTTCAGGTGGAATCCGGGAGACCGGCCAATGACGACCGAGCGCTCCGCTCCTTCAGGCAATGGTGGCAGGCAATCGGAGCTACTCATCCAGCACCCCGGCAGTCATCTCATCGTCGAGCAGCCGAGGAAACTGCGGATCGGATGGCCCTGACCACGCGACCGGCTCGTGGCGGCGTCGTTCGACACCCAGAGAGAAGACGTCGAATCGGTTGTAGTAGCCCACCACGTCATGAAACTGCTTTGGCTCGATGCACTTGTTCAGGTCGAACTCGGCATAGGCGATCCCTTCCTCGTGCTGGAGCGTGTCGCCGATCTGCGTGCCGGTCGGGTCCACGAACATCGATGCGGCGCGCGGCGTGCCGTCGACCACCTCTGCCACGGCCGGATCGCGATCCACAAGAAAGTCACGCATCGCCTTGTCCATGAAGCTCGCGCAGATGATTCCGAACGCCTTGGCTTCGAACGAATGGGCGGACGCCCGAATACGGTTTGCTGCAACGTTGTCGAAGTTTCCGCCGCCCGACGGCTTGCGCGTGGGCCACATCGGAGGCCAGCTGGAGACATGGATCTGCTCTGCCTGCGCCATGAGCGAGAAGCGTGCGAGCGGGTTGGTGTTCTCGCCGCAGATCAGCCCACCGATGCGCCCGAAGCGGGTCTCGGCGACCCGAAGCCCTTGTCCATCTCCCGCCGCCCAGACCAGCTTCTCGTAGAAGGTCGGTACCAGCTTGCGATGATGGTTGAGCAACTCGCCTGTCTCGCCGATCAGGATGTTCGAGTTCCAGATGCAGCCTGCGCTCACGGTGCTGCGTTCACTGATGCCCATCGACACGCACACCCCAAAGCGCTTGGCGGCCGCGGCAATCAAGGCCACCTCGGGCCCCGGCACGTAGACGCTGTTCTCGACCATCGCCTCGAACAGATCGTGGTTGTAGATGGGCGCCCACAGGGCCGCCCAGACCGGGAACGCCGGTATATAGGTCTCTGGAAACGCGATCACCTGCGCGCCATTGAGGGCGGCCTCCTTGATGATCGAAACCGCCTTCTCGGTCGTGGCGGTTTTATCGAGCAGCACCGGCGCTACGTGGGCGGCAGCAACCTTCACCCGGGGCAATGAACTCATTTCAGGTACTCGCTATGCGTTGCTGAGGGCCACAGGATAGTTGCCGGTACGGCCGCATAGATGCTCGAAAAACGCAACGAGAGGTGCGTTTTTACAGGCTCTGCGGGTCCATGCAGGATCTGCGCACAGCAGGTTGTGAATTTCCAGGCGGCTATTTGCACGGAACATGCCCACCATTGCTGTGTCGCGGACCTGATCCGTTCAACCCACCTGGAGGGCCCATGGACCCATCGCACGAGTATGTTCGCCTTTCCCGCACCGGCCTCTGCGCATGTGGCAGTACCCACGGTGACGATGAGGAGTGCCTCGCGGAGAAGCCTGCGAATGCCGACGACGCGCTGGCCGGCGCCATGGCCCAGGGCATGCTGCACGGCCTTTTTCCCGAGCGCGGCCTGCGGCGTGCCTTCGTCAAGACGCTGGGGAGGGCAGGGGCGCTGGCCGCACTCACGGCACTCACGCCCCTGACCCAGCTAGCCGCCGTCGCGCAGGAGCGCAGCAAGGGCGTGCCGGAGAAAAAGCGGCTCGCTGTCGGCTTCCTGCCCATCACCTGCGCGACGCCGCTGATCTATGCGGAGCAGCTCGGACTCTTCCCGCGCGAGGGCCTGGAGCTGAGCCTGCAGAAGATCGCCGGAATCGCGCTGATTCGCGACAAGGTGGTCAACGGCGAACTGGACATCTCCCAACAGGTGATGCCAGTTGCGCTGGCCATGTCCGCTGGCGTCGGTGGCGCTCCTATTCCGACTCGTGTGATGACGGTGCTCAACCAGAACGGCAATTCGCTGGTCCTTGCGATGAAGCACAAGGACAACCGCGACCCGAAGAACTGGAAGGGCTTCAGGTTCGCCGTGCCGTTCGAGCAATCCCATCAGATGCTCCAGCTGCGCCACTACCTCGCATCGGCAGGGCTGGACGCGGACCGGGACGTGTCCTACCGCGTCGTTCCTCCGTCCGAGTACGTTTCCAACCTCCGGGTGGGCAACATCGACGGCTTCTTCGGCGGCGAGCCGGGCGGGCAACGGGCCGTGTACGAAGGTGCGGGTTTCATTCACCTGGTCTCGAGCGAGATCTGGCCGGAGCATCCTTGCTGCTCGGTCACAGCGACCGAGGCCTGGATCAAGGCCCACCCGAACAGCTTCATGGCCGCCTACCGCGCGATCATCGCGGCGAGCCTGCATGTGTCCGAGCCTGCCAATCGCACGGGGATAGCCAAGATCCTTGCCCAGCCCCAATATCTCAATCAGCCCGAAACGGTCGTGGACCAGGTCCTCACCGGCAGGTATGCCGATGGCCTTGGCAACGTGAAGACCCTGCCGCGCCGCATCGACTTCCAGCCCTTTCCTCACTACTCCAGCGCGGTGTGGCTTCTGACCCAGATGCGCCGATGGAACATGATCAAGGAGGACCTGGACTACAAGGGCCTCGCCCGCCAGGTGATGCTGGCCACCGATGCAAAACGCCTCATCGAGGAGCGCGGCGGCAGGGCGCCCGAGGTCGGATTCCGCAAGGAAACCATCCTGGGCAAGAGCTTCGACTCCGACCGACCCGCCGACTATCTGAAGTCGCTGGGCAAGGCTTGATCATGCAGAGCTCGATCTCAACCTCGCGCTCCTGGCTGGCCACCTTGGCGATCGGCCTGCTCTTGCTGGCAGTCTGGCAGGCACTCGCCTCCAGCGGAGGCGCCAGCGCGCCGGCGGAGATCTCGGACTACGACAGGTTGATGGGCAAGAGCCCCGGTGCATCTGTGGAGCGCTCGGCCATCCCGACGCCGATCGACGTGTTCAAGCGCGCCGGCGAACTGTTTGCAGATCCATTCCGCCGCAACGGCGAGAACGACCTGGGGATTGCCTGGCATCTGCTCGATTCGCTCAGGCGCGTGTTCAGCGGCTACGCCCTGGCCGTCCTGGTCGGGGTCCCCTTGGGCTTCTTGCTGGGACTGGTTCCCTGGTTGGGTCAGGCGCTGAATCCCTTTATTCAGCTGCTGCGCCCTGTCTCGCCCATGGCCTGGATGCCGCTCGCGCTCTACACGCTGAAGGACAGCGGCGCCTCGGCGATCTTCATCATCTTCATCTGTTCGATCTGGCCCATCCTGCTCAACACCCTGTACAGCACCGCGAGCGTGCGCCAGGACTGGACCAATGTCGGCCGCGTCATCGGACTCACGCCGCTGGAGCGCGCGCGCAAGATCGTCTTTCCGGCAGCAGTTCCCATGATCCTCACGGGCATGCGCATCTCGATCGGCATCGCATGGCTGGTGATCGTGGCGGCGGAGATGGTGGTGGGCCAGAGCGGGATCGGCTTCTTCGTGTGGAACGAATGGAACAACCTGCAGATCTCCAGCATCATCGTCGCCATCGTGATGATCGGCATTGTCGGCCTGGTGCTCGACCAGTTGCTGGGCGCATTGATGAAGCAGCTGAGCTTCCGTGAATGAAAGATCAGACGATGTTGCGGCCAACTTTCTCAACTGTTTCGACTGCCTCGACCGCAACGCCCGGGTTCCTGCGCGTTTGCGGTGTGCGGCAGACCTTCAGCACGCCCAAAGGCGAATTTCCTGCGCTCAGCGAGATCAATCTGGAGATTCGCAGGGGCGAGTTCGTCGCCCTGATCGGCCACTCCGGTTGCGGCAAATCCACGCTGCTCAACCTTCTCGCCGGCCTGGCATCCCCGACCGCGGGAACCGTCTCGTGCGACGGGGAGGTCATCCGCGGGCCGGGACCTCGGCGGGCGATGGTATTTCAGAACCATTCTCTCCTGCCTTGGCTCAGCTGCTTCGACAACGTGCGCATGGCTGTGCGCAGCGTGTTTCGTGCGGAGTCTGCTTCCGCGGTCGATCGCCGCGCCGAGGCGGCGCTCGAGATGGTCGGCCTGGCGCATGCCGCGCACAAGAAGCCCAGCGAAATCTCAGGCGGCATGAAGCAGCGCGTCGGCATCGCCAGGGCGCTGTCGATGGAACCGCAGGTCCTGCTGATGGACGAGCCCTTCGGCGCACTCGACGCGCTCACGCGCGCCAAGTTACAGGACGAGCTGCTCGGCATCGTCGAGAAAACCGAAAGCACCGTCGTCATGGTCACGCATGACGTGGACGAGGCGGTGCTCCTTGCGGACCGCATCGTCATGATGACCAACGGTCCCGCGGCACGGATCGGGGAGATCCTGGACGTCCCCATCGGGCGCCCGCGCGATCGCGTCAGCCTGGCGACCGACCCGACCTATGCGGAGTGCAGGCGCGCACTGATGGACTTCCTGTACCGCCGCCAGGCGCATGTCGAGCAGCCGACGGGCTGAATTCACCTCGGCAATCTTCCATCGCCGAGGCACTGTGCCCGGACTGAGAGGCGGCCATGCTCGGCTGCGCTTTCCCTTGTATTGCGCATCTCGATGTGAAATGCTATCCAGAAGCCACCGGCCGGTCACGCCGATGGAGGATTGCATACGACAACGCACGAGAAGGCCGCATGACGACCAAGAAGG
Source organism: Variovorax sp. P4_B10 (assembly GCF_056402375.1). NCBI lineage: Bacteria > Pseudomonadati > Pseudomonadota > Betaproteobacteria > Burkholderiales > Comamonadaceae > Variovorax > Variovorax sp. P4_B10. The sequence continues at coordinate 212,483 of NZ_JBFUHN010000001.1, forward strand.
TACCCCTCGCCAACCTCGATTGGGACGATGTGCGCCTGTTCCTGCATATCAGCCGTACCGGGAGCCTCTCCCAGGCGGCCAGGCAGCTTCACATCGATCATTCCACGGTCAGCCGCCGGCTCTCGCAGCTGGAGCTGTGCCTGGGCGGCCCACTTTTCGAGCGTCACCGCGCCGGACTCAAACCCACCGAGCTGGCGCATGTCCTCGCCCTCCAGGCCGAGAACATGGAGCGAGCGGTCTTGTCGCTGCAGGAGGAACTCGGCGGAACCGACAGAGAGCCTTCAGGCAGTGTGCGCGTGGCCATGATGGAGGGGATCGGCACCACCTTTGTAGCTCGGCATCTCGAATCGCTGCTGTGCAAGTACCCCAAGCTGCGGGTGGAACTGGTGACTTCTTCTTCCATCGTCAATGTGAGCCGCAGAGAAGCCGATGTCTTCGTCAGCTTTTTTAAACCGATCGGCCAAGGGTTGGCATGCGAGACAGCGGGCTCGTTCGCGCTGTATCTGTATGCCTCCCGGAGTTATCTGGAGAAGCACGGAACACCTGCGAGTCTGGCTGACCTTTCCAAGCATCAGTTCGTGGGATATCTGGACGACCTGATCCAACTCGACGCCGTACGCTGGCTCGATGAACTGATCACCCGGCCTCAAATGAGCTTTCAGTCCAACAGCATGCTGGCGCAGATGACGGCCTCTGCGTCCGGGCTGGGCCTGGTGCTGCTTCCCAAGTTCTCCGTGGTGAAGGAGGACACGCTGGTGCCCGTGCTTGCCGACACGGCAAGGGTGATGCGAACGCTCTGGGTGAGCGTGCACCATGACCTCCAATACTCGGCCCGCATCCGGGCCGTCACCGAGTATCTTCGGCGGCTTTTCGAGTCGAAGCAGGAATGGCTTAACGGCCCTGCGGACGCGGAGCCGCACGGCTAGCGTGGTGAGATAGACGCCTGTTGACAAGCGTTCCTCGCTTGCAACGGTGTCTTCAGCAAACGCTGCGGTGGCGCCAATGCAGACCCCCGCCGACGGGTTCGCTTGCAGCGTCTGGCTCATCCTCGTGCCCGGCAAGTTGCGTCAGCGTGAACCAAGCGCTTTCCTTCGAGAACACGACCATCGATGACAACGACCAGGTTGAGCGCARCCACGGTTGTCATGGTTTTGGCGTTCTACTGAACAGAATGCTTGTATCTATTTTAGAATTGTCCTAGACTTTCGGACATCGACACACGAGAGACATGCGCATGAAGCGATACCAGCTGTTCATCAACAACGAATGGATCGACCCGGCCTCCGGTGTCTGGTTCGAATCGACCGAGCCCTACTCTGGCAAACCATGGGCCGAGGTTCCGAGGGGCGGGGCGGCGGATGTCGAACTCGCGGTGCGCGCCGCGCATGACGCGCTTGAAGCACCTGCTTGGCGCGATCTGACAGCAACGCAGCGCGGCGCCTTGCTGCGCAAGCTTGCTGACCTGGTGAGCCAAAACATCAACGTTCTGGCAGAGACCGAGCAGCGTGACAACGGCAAGCTCATCGCCGAGGTCAGTGGGCAAGTCCAGAACGTTGCGCAATGGTTTCACTATTACGCAGGCTTGGCGGACAAGGTCCAGGGCGCAGTGGTGCCGATCAACAAGACCGGCGTCTTCAACTACGTCAAGCACGAACCCCTTGGTGTGGTCGCGGCGATCACACCGTGGAACTCTCCGCTCGCCCTGACGGTATGGAAGATCGCCCCGGCGCTTGCAGCGGGCAACACCATGGTGATCAAGCCTTCGGAGTACACGTCGAGCTCGTTGTTGGAACTGGCTGCCTTGGTGAAGTTGGCGGGCTTCCCGCCTGGCGTCTTCAACGTCATCACCGGTTTCGGCGCTGAAGTCGGGGAGCCACTCGTGAGCCACCCCCTGGTGGCCAAGGTGGCCTTCACCGGCGGCGACGCCGCCGGCCAGAAGATCAACGAGATTGCCGCCAGGGACTTCAAGAAAGTCACCCTCGAACTCGGAGGCAAGTCCGCCAACATCGTGTTTGACGACGCGGACCTGGACCAGGCCGTGATGGGCGCGGTGGCCGGCATCTTCGGTGCGGCCGGGCAGACCTGCATGGCCGGCTCGCGGCTTCTGGTACAGCGCGGCATTCACGACCGCTTCGTTGCGATGCTCATCGATGTGGCAAGCAAAGCCATCGTGGGCGATCCGGCAAAGATGGAAACCCAGGTCGGACCCATCGCTACAAAAGCCCAGTTCCAGAAAATCCTGGACTACATCGAGATCGCCAAGGACGGCGGCGCCGAGTGCGTGCTCGGCGGCCATGCGCTCACCGGCGAAGGCTACGGACAAGGCCAGTTCGTGGCGCCCACCATCTTCACCGGCGTCACCAATGACATGCGCATTGCGCAGGAAGAAGTCTTCGGGCCCGTGCTCTCGGTGATTCCTTTCGACGACGAGGCCGATGCGCTGCGCATCGCCAACGACACCCAGTTTGGTCTCGCGGCCGGCGTATGGACGCAGAGCCTGCATCGTGCGTTCCACATGTCGGACCGGTTGAAGGCCGGTACGGTGTGGGTCAACAACTATCGCGCCACCAGTTTCACCACGCCCTTCGGAGGCTACAAGCGTAGCGGCATCGGGCGCGAGGGCGGCGTCGACGCGATCAAGGAATACCTGCAAAGCAAGAGCGTCTGGATCACCACACAACCGTCACGCACCAACGCATTCGTGCTCGGCTGACCCCCAACCCGGCGCCTGAGCGCCGTCCTCGGAGACAACATGAATTCAAAGATCGAAACCGACCTGCTGATCGTCGGCTGCGGTGTCGCGGGCCTCTCGGCCGCGGTCACTGCGTTGGAAGCGGGCCTCAAGGTCGTCAACCTCGAGCGTTCGGAGGAAGAGCATTTCGGCGGCAACTCGCGCTGGACCGAAGCCTACATGCGCATGAAGAACGACTCGGAAGTCTCCGACGACTTCGAAGAGCATTTCGCCCACAACGCTGGCTGGAACATCGATCCCAACGTGCTCAACGCACTGACGGACGACGCAGCGCTTCAGCCGGCATTCGCAAAGGCGCATTCTCTGCCCGATCCGGAAGTGATCTCGGCCTTCGCACAGTCGGTGCCATCGACGCTGGCGTGGCTGAAGGAACTGGGAATGAAGTTCGGTCCCCAGCCGATCTATCTGTTGACCCAGAACACCACGCGCATCGCGGCAATGGGCGGAGGATTGGCGCTGATAGAAACCCTGCGCGCGAAGGCACTCGCGCTGGGTGGCGAGATTCGATATCGGACCACTGCGGTCGACCTGGTGCGCGGGGAGGAGGGCGCAGTGAATGGCGTCGTCGCGATCCGTCCCGACGGCGTGCGCGAGGTGCTGCGCGCCAAGAGGGTGCTGCTTGCCAGCGGCGGCTTCCAGGGCAACCCCGAGATGATGACCCGCTACGTAGGACTTCGCAGCAAGCACATCCGCCCTGTGGCAATCGGCGGCTACTACAACAAGGGCGAWGGCATTCGCATGGCGCTGGATGCCGGCGCGGCGCCCGCCGGCGAGTACGGTTCGTACCACGCGGAGCCGGTGGACCCACGCTCGAAGATGGCCGAAGCAGTGGTCTTCATCTATCCCTACGGCATCTTGGTCGACAAGGATGGGCACCGCTTCACCGACGAGGCCCCTGGCACCGTGGACGCGCACTACGACAACATCTCACGCTGCATTGCCGATCAACCCGACGGCATCAGCTACGTGATTTTCGACGCGAAGGTCGAGGACATCCCGCGCTGGCGAACCAGCATCCGCTCCGACCAGCCCTCCATCACCGCGCCCACGTTGGAGGCACTGGCCGCCCAGATCGGTGTGCCCGCGGACAGCCTCGCACGCACCGTCAACGAGTTCAATTCGGCCTGCCCGAAAGACCAGGGCGACTTCGATCCGCTGCACGTCGACCACCGCGCCACCACCGGTCTGGCGGTGCGCAAGAGCCACTGGGCGCGGCCCATCGACAAGGGCCCGTTCCAGGCCTACCCGATCATTTCCACCAACTGCTTCACCTTCGGTGGCCTCAAGGTCAACAGCGACGCGCAGGTGCTCGACCAGGACGGCCGGGTCATCGCGGGGCTGTATGCCGCAGGGGAAACCATGGGCATCTACCACCAGGTCTACACGGGCTCGACATCGGTGCTACGGGGCCTGGTCTTCGGCCGTCGCGCGGGCCAGCATGCCGCGGCCACGCAGCCGGCCTGAGCCGCGAAAGCGGCACGCACATCCCTTACAAAAAAACCAACGGAGACAAACCATGGACCGTCGTTCCTTCCTCACCGTCGCGGGCAGCGCCGCGACCGGCTCGTTGATGCTGCCGCGCTTTGCCATCGCACAGGCCAGGCCTTTCAGCTACTACAGCGTCAACGCCTTTTCGGGCAACTTTGCCACCAGCGGCAAGTACAGCGATCTTGGCGTGCGCGCGGCTGTCACGGCCTTCGGCAACGGGCTGGGCCGGCCCATCGACTACCGCAAGATCGACAGCGAAGGCAATCCCGCTATTGCAGTGCGCAAGGTGCAGCAGGCCATCGACCAGGACAAGGCGCGCCACTTCGGCAGCGCCGCGCTGTCGAACGAGGCCCTGGCGATCATGAAGGAGATCGACAAGAGCAAAGGCGTCTACATCACCTATGTCGGTGCCGACGAAGTCACCGGCAAGGACTGCAATCGCTCCACGTTCCGCTGGGGCCTGCCGACCTACGGCGCAGTCAACACGGTGATGCGGCCCCTGATCCAACAGAACCCAAAATGGAAGAAGGTCTACACCATCACCGGCCAATACGTGTTCGGCGAGGCGCTGCTGCGCAACGCGAAGACAGTGATGCAGGAAACGAAGCTGGAACACGTGGGCAACAGCTACCACTCGCTGGCCGAGAAGGAGTTCTCGGGCTACCTCGGCAACGCCATGGGGTCCGGCGCCGACGTGCTGGTGGTACTGAACTTCGGCGCCAACACGCTCGATCTGCTACGCCAGGCCGCGACCTTCGGCCTCAAGCAGCGCATGGCGGTGGTGGTCGTGTGGTTCTCGGGACTCGACACCTTCCAGGCGCTCGGCGCCGACGTGACCGACGGCATGTACTTCGGGTTGCAGTACTGGCATACGCTGGACACCCCCGCGAACAAGGATTTCGTGCGCGTTTACAAGGGCGAGTTCAAGGAGAACCCGCGCTTCTACTCGGCCGCCGACTACCAGGTCGCCACGCTGATGTTCGACGCCGCCAAGCGCGCCGGCAGCGACGAGCCCGCCGCGATCGTGAAGGCGCTGGAAGGCCACAGCTACCAGGGCCTCACGGGCGAGGAGCAGATCCGCACCTTCGATCACCAGGTGTCCAAGAACTACCTGCTGGTGCGCGGCAAGAAGAAAGCGGCGATGAAAGACGCGGACGACTACGCCGACATCCTGTCTTCGTCGCGCGCGCTGGTTCCCCAGACCGAGTCCGATTGCAAGCTGGTGTGAGCGGGCCATGAACATCTACCTGTTCCAGGCGCTCAATGGGCTCGGAGTCGGCATGGTTTACTTCCTGCTGTCCGTGGGCCTGAGCATCATCTTCGGGCTGCTCGGCTTCGTGAACTTCGCGCATGGTGCACTGTTCCTGATCGGGGCGTACATCGCGATGTTCGTCACTGCGCAGATCGGCAGCTTCCTGCTCGGCCTTGCCGCGTCGTTCGCGGCTGTGGCCGTCATCGGGGTGGTGGCGGAGCGCTGGCTGCTGCGGCGCACCTATCGCATGCCGCACGAGTCRCAGATCCTCATCACAGTCGGCCTGACATTCATCCTGACCGAAGGCGTGGTGATGATCTTCGGGCCCGAGTCGCAGCAGGTGCCCATGCCCGACATGCTCGCCGGGGTGTTCATGCTCGGTGCCTATCCGGTCCCGGTCTACCGCATCTTCATCTTCGGGGTCTGCGCAGTGGTTGGGCTGGGGCTGTGGTTTCTCTTCGAGCGCACGCTGTTCGGCGCTCGGGTTCGCGCGGGCAACGAATCGTCCGAGATGCTCAACCTGCTCGGAATCAGGGTCAACAGGGTCTATGCCTTGACCTTCGCATTGGGAACAGGGCTGGCCGGACTGGCGGGCGGCCTCGCCGCGCCGCTGCGCGGCGCCGATCCCTCGATGGGTGCGGAGGCGATCGTGATCGCTTTCGTCGTCGTTGTCCTCGGCGGCATCGGCAGCTTCAGTGGGCCCTTGGTGGGCGGACTGATCATCGGCGTCACGCAAAGCATGATGAGCGCGATCTGGCCTGAGGGTGCGCGTCTCGCCATCTTCATCGTCATGGCGGGCATCCTCCTCGTCATGCCCAAGGGGTTGTTCGGCCGTGCTTGAAAAGATCAAACATTCTTCCGGGCTTTTCTGCCTGGCGCTGGCTGCCTTTGCACTGGCCATGCCGCTGGTGATGGGCTCGACGGCTACGGCCGGCGTGGTACTGGTCTTCGCGATTGCGGCGGCCGCCTGCAACCTGTTGCTGGGCTACGCCGGGCTGCTGAGCTTCGCGCAGGGCAGCTTCTTCGGCGTGGGCTCCTATGCCGTCGGCATGGTGCTGAAGGCGGCACCGGGCGCGGGCATGGCGGCACTGCTGGTGTGCATGGGGGCCGGCATGATCGTGGCCCTGGCGATCGGCGTRCTGAGCATTCGCCAGCGTGGCATCTATTTCGTGATGATCACGCTCGCAATGGCGCAGCTCGCTTACTTCGCCGCGCTGTCGTTCCCCCAGCTCACCGGCGGCGAGAACGGATTGCTCGACATTCCGCGCCCCGCTACGGGCCTCGAGGGCATCGTCGGCGAAGGCGCTGGCCAGTATGGCTTGATCGCCGTGGTTTTCGTGCTTGCGATCGCGTTCTTGCGCCTCGTGGTGCGCTCGCCCTTCGGCCGCGCACTCGATGCGGTGCGCGAGAACGAGGTGCGCGCGCAGACCGCCGGCTACGACGTTCAGAAGCTCAAGCTGCTGGCTTTCTGCCTCTCCGGGGGCATCACCGCGCTGGCAGGCGCGCTCTATGCGCTGCAGCTGCGCTCGGCCCCGCTGTCCAACATCGACCTCATGACGTCCGAGACCATCCTCATCATGGCGATCCTCGGCGGACGCCGGTCGCTTCTCGGCGCGGCCTTCGGCGCGCTCGCCATGACCTTGATGGCCGAGCAGCTGTCTCAGTGGTGGCCGCGCTGGCAGATGATCGTCGGTTTCGTGCTGATTGCCGTGGTGTTGTTCGCGCCCCGAGGGCTCGGCGGTGTCTGGGTGCATTGGCGGGCTCGACGAAGCGCGCGCGCGGGAGATCACGCATGACCGCGGGCAACCCCTTCCTCAGCGCACGCGGGCTTGGGCTCGACTACGGCCGCTTCACGGCGGTCGGAAAGATCGACCTTGAACTGGGCACGACCGGCCTGCATTCGCTGATCGGTCCGAACGGCGCGGGTAAGACCTCTTTCTTCAACATCGTGAGCGGCCGCCTGCCGGCCAGCCGCGGCAGCCTGGTCTTCGAGGGGCAGGACATCACGCGCTCCGGAGCGCATCGGCGAGCCCGGCTCGGCATGGCGCGCAGCTTCCAGGTGACGAGCCTGTTCGGTGAAAGCAGCGTGCTGCACAACCTGCAGATGGCGGCGATGGGCGTCGCCCCGTCGCGGTCCTACAGGTTCTGGAGCAACTGGACGCGCGAGACGCAAAGGCTCGACGTTGCCATGGACGTCTTGCGCGAGCTGGAACTTACGCGCCATGCCGCGACACCGGTCGCTTCACTCGCGCATGGCGTGCAGCGCGTGGTGGAGATCGGCATGTGCCTTGCTGCCCGACCCCGCCTGCTGCTGCTAGATGAACCGCTGGCCGGACTCGGCCTTGCGGACGTGCCCCGCATCACCGAACTGCTGCAGCGACTCAAGGCCCGCTACGCAGTGCTGCTGGTCGAGCACAACATGCGCGTGGTCATGGGGATCAGCGATCGCATCACCGTCATGTTCCAGGGCAACGTGATTGCCGAAGGTGTGCCGGCGGCAATCCGCGAGAACGCCCAGGTGCGGCGGGTCTATCTGGGGAGCCAGTCATGAGCGAGGCCATCCTGGTGCTGGAGAACGTGAATGCGTCCTACGGCAAGAGCCATGTACTGCATGGCGTTTCGATGCACGTGAATGCGGGCGAGATCGTGAGCGTGCTCGGGCGCAACGGCATGGGCAAGACGACGACGATGCGCACGATCGTCGGGCTGCTGCGCGCGCATGGCGGCTCGGTGCGCTTCGAAGGCGTCGACCTCGTCGGCATGGCGGTCGACGACATCGCGCGCCGCGGCATCTCGCTGGTGCCCGCACACCGTGGCATCTTCACCTTGCTGTCGGTGCAGGAGAACCTGCAGATCGCACAGAGAAAGCTCGCGCCCTGGACGTTGGAGCGCGTCTACGACGAGTTTCCGCGTCTGCGCGAGCGTCGCCGCAACCTGGGCGGTGCACTCTCCGGCGGCGAACAGCAGATGCTCGCCATCGCGCGGGCGTTGGTGCAGGGCCCCAGGTTGCTGCTGCTCGACGAACCGACGGAAGGCCTGGCGCCCGTGATCGTGGACGAGCTCACTGAACTGATTCGCGGCGTCGGTGCATCGGGGATTCCGATCGTGCTGGTGGAGCAGAGCTTTGCAGTCTGCCGCGCACTCGCCCGGCGCCACTACATTCTCGAGGAAGGTGTTGTTGTCTACGAAGGTCGCACCGAAGATCTCGATGCCGATGCCTCGGTGCTCGAACGGTTCCTGGGCCTGGACGTCGACGCGCCTTGAGAATGGTCAACATGCGTGTGGTGTCCGGAAGGGGGGCGCTAAACTCGATCGATCTTCTTCTGGGTGGCATTCGATGGCTGATGATTCCGGGGTGAGCGCGGTGGAACGAGCGTTGAGCCTGCTCGACGCATTCAACGAGCTGGACTATGCATTGACGCTCGCCGATCTTGCGCGCCGCACAGGGCTCTACAAGAGCACGATCCTGCGGTTGGCCGAGTCGTTGCAGCGCATGGGCTATCTCAAGCGCCTGGCCGACGGCTCTTTTCAGCTGGGTGCCGCGCCACTGCGGCTCGGCGCGATTTACCAGCGGCAGTGCCGCACTTCGGAACACGTCCCCGAGGTGCTGCGCGAAGTGGTCGAGGCCACCTACGAGTGCGCATCGTTCTATATCCGGGACGGTGAGCATGCGGTGTGTCTTCATCGGGTCGACTCGGCCCGCATGATCCGCGATGCCATCCGCGAAGGCGATCGCTTGCCAATCGACAAAGGCGCCGCTCCGCAGGTGCTTTTGGCTTTTGGTGAGAAAAAGACCGGCAAGAAATATGACCGCGTCCGCGCCGAAATGTCCTGTGCCTCGTTCGGCGAGTACGACGCGGAGATCGCGGCTTTGTCGGTGCCGGTGCTGAGCGTGAATCGACAGTTGGTGGGCGCGCTGACAATTTCCGGACCGCGCTATCGCTTCGAGAACGTCGATCAAGGGCCGATGCTTCAGGCGCTTTTCGCCGGGGCGCGGAAGCTGACCGACCTTTTCGGTGGCGACGCCAAGTGGTTTGATGCCGTCTCGTAGCGGCGCAGCGCCGCGCGTCTATCCGTGGGGTCTCAGGCAGCACAAGGAAAATGGCCCCGTCGAATTTCAGATGGGTTGCCCAACGTGAAGGGCCTGCTCAGCCCGCACGCTCGCCGTCGAACCATCGCAGCAGACCGGTCTTCGGACCGCAATGGATGTACTCGAAGAGCTGATCGCCGGCAGGGAGTACATAGACTTCATGCCAGGTGCGCAACTGGTTGTCCTTGCCGTAGCGCTGGTAGCGAGAGATCGCGGCATTGAAGATGGCCGCATGCGTCGCGTGGTTCTCCGCCCACGCCTCCATGTGCCGCAGCGATAGAAAATGCCCGAGTGCATGGTCCTCGGGCAACTGTCGCCCCTGCGCATCGAACTTGCGCTGCATGCGCAGCGAAGCACAGCCTGCGGGCAACGGTGATTCGCGCAGATACGCCATGCCGTCTTGCAGCGGCTGCTGGAGATTCCTCTCGTAGTCGGCCAGTTGCTCTTCGTCCATGCGCCCCCACGTATTGGCGGATCGGATCACGGCGAGGTTGTGGGGCGGCGTGATTCGCCAACGTTCGCCGTAGCCGGCACGCCCGGACTGCGCGTCCAGAACTGAGCCTTCCGGCGCATCCAGGGGATCGCGCGCAGCCAGTGCAATCCGGTCGCGCATTGCACCGTAGTAGCCGCAGTAGGGAGTAGGGTAGATCGCAACCTCATCGCTCGACGTCAAGCCTGCCGGGTAGTCCGCCCAGTAGATGCTCTCTTGGCGCTCTCGCGGTACCCGCAGTATTTCGCGCCACACACCCGTCGTGTCGTGCAAGCGCTCTTTGGAGGCCCACCACGATTGCAGTACGTCGTCGGATCGCCAGTGCTCAAACCGGCCCTCGTCAACCCAGTAGGCGGCGATGACATGGTTGCGCAATCCCTGTATGTCGGTGAAGCGGGCGTGATCGAAGGTCGTCGGACCGGCGGCATGCGACATTGCATCCTGCGCCCAGCGGAAGAACGCACTTCGCTCAAGCGCTGCGTCGTCCACTCCTTGCACCGCCAAGAAGCCCACGCGCATCTGCATGCAGTCGGGCGGCAGCTGGAATGACCAGCGCTGCACTTGGGGAACGAAGCCTTCGCGCTTGCGCAGGGGAAACCTGCGCTCTGACGGGCCGTAGGCTTCTGCCGGCGCGGTCTGGATGAGCTTTGCTGTCATGTCTTTTTTGTCGATGCTGCCAAAGAGAGGCCCACCCTTTGYACAGCGAAATTCCGACGGGATTTGCAGTATGGAGACCAGGCCGGGACATGCGCAATGTGAATCTGCGCAATGGCGCGTGCAGAGTTGCGCAAGGCTGGCATGCGACATCGGCGCAACCCGGCGTGCGATTTTTCCCAGGGCGGCCGCAGCGGCAACAGCCTCGTGTTCCGATACATTGAAGCTTCTGACCTGCAGAAGAGTTCTCGCCATGCCTCAAGACATCAGCACCCAACTGATCCACCACCACTACGTCCCGCCCGCCGGCTACCAGGCGGTTCCCCCTGGGGTGTTCAAGGGGTCCACTGTCTTGTTCCCGAACGCTGCAACGGTGCGCGAACGTGCCAAGGCATTTGGCCACCGCGACGGGTACAGCTACGGTCTCTACGGCACGCCTACGACGTACACCCTTGAACAGCGTCTGTGCACGCTCGAAGGCGGGCGGCACTGCCTGCTCTGTCCGAGCGGGCAGGCCGCCATTGCCGCGGTCAACCTCGGTTTGCTGTCGAGCGGTGACGAGGTGCTTCTGCCCACCAACGTGTATGGACCCTCGCTGCGCCATGCACGCGCGACGCTCTCGCAGTTGGGCATCACGCATCAGTGCTACGACCCCATGGACGTCGCTGACCTGCAGGCCAAGCTCAGCGGGCGTACCAAACTCGTCTGGGTCGAGGCGCCAGGCTCGATCACCATGGAATTTCCGGACCTTCGCACATTGGTGGCGACGGCCAAGAACGCCGGTGCGATCGTCGCGCTCGACAACACCTGGGGTGCAGGCATCGCTTTCGCTTCCTTCGAAACGGGAGTGGACATCAGCGTCCACGCTCTGACAAAGTACCCTTCAGGCGGTGCCGATGTCTTGATGGGCTCGATCATCACGAACGACGACAGGCTGCATGACAAGCTCCGCACCGCATACCTGGACCTGGGCATGGGCGTGGGCGCCAACGATGCAGAACTGGTGCTGCGGGGCTTGGCATCCATCAAGGCTCGCTATGACCTGCACGACGCTACGGCTCGAGCACTCGCCTCATGGTTGGCTAAGCAAGAGGGAGTTCACCGGGTCCTGCACCCAGCCCTGGAATCATGCCCGGGGCACGAATACTGGGCGACACACTGCAGTGCAGCCGCCGGCCTCTTCTCGGTGCTTATCGACGAGTCCCGCACTCCCGCACAAGTCGATGCCTTCTGCGACCGTCTCAAATTGTTCGGCATTGGTCTGTCCTGGGGCGGTCCCATGAGTCTGGTCATGCCTTATGACATGGGAAGCATCCGAAGCGGCAAGCAGAGCTATGCCGGACATCTGCTGCGGTTCTCGATCGGCCTGGAGAGCGTTGATGATCTGCGGGAAGATCTGGCACAGGCCTTGTCCTGGGCGTTGGCTGCATAGCCACGCAGACGCAAAGCCGGACGCACCTTGCCTGAAGGCCGGGTGAGGCGCGACGGCATCGGAAAGCCCCTTGAAGTGCGYGTGTATCGCAACCGACACTGGGAAGGAGGAGTTGGAAGCGGGAGGTCCAGCCGGGGCCATGCGCTTTCGTCACGGCCCGCAACTGCCGCAGATGTGCTCTGGACATATCTGACCGAAAGAACGACTGCTTAGCTCGACAGAGGCAGGTCAAAGCGCGGGACTTACGCACTGCCCGATGGCAGAGCAGCGACGGCGAGGCAAACGCGATCATGAAAGAACTCCCGGCGCCCCGCTCACCTTGTTCTCACGTAGCTTTGCGACCCGCGAGCTGATCGACGAAAGCTGGTGTCAGTCGAGTGTGGCGCCAGATATTTTCACCCGTTCAGCTTGCACTTTGAAGTCTTGTGCCAAAAAGCTCTTGTACTCCGCGGGCGTGGAGCCAATAGCGATATAAGAATAGGCGTCGATTTGCGTGCGGCGGAACTCGGGCTCCATCAGAATCTTGCGAACGTCGCTGGCGATTTTGTCCACCACGGCAGCGGGCGTTCCTGCAGGGGCGACGAGTCCGATGTTGAAGGCACCGTTGATGTCTTTGACGCCCGCTTCCTTGAATGTCGGCACTTCCGGCAAGGCAACACTGCGACTGTCGCCGGAAATAGCCAACGCCTTCATCTTGCCCGATTTGACATGCTGCTCGACGACTGAAACACCGAGGATCGCCGAGTCCACTTGACCCGCAATGATGTCCGGGATCAGAGGTGCCGCGCCCTTGTAGGGTATGTGCACCATTTCCAGGTTTTCCTGCTTGGCGAACATTGCGAGGGGCAAATGGACGATGCCGCCGGCGCCGGAAGAGCCGTAGGTCATGGGCTTGTCTTTGGCGTTCCGTGCCAGTTGCACAAACTCCTTGAGGGTATTGGCCTTCGAGCTCTGCGGTACCAAAAACACCATCGGCACTGTGATCAGCCGCGAGATGGGCGCGAAGTCCTTTTCGGCGTTGTAGGGCAATTTCTTGTACAGGTGCGGATTCATGGTCAGGGCCGCCTCCGTCGCCGCAAACAAGGTGTAGCCGTCGGGCGGGCTTTTGGCGACGAATTCGGCACCAATAATTTCGTTGGCGCCTGTCTTGTTCAAAACCAGCACCGGCTGGCCCCATTCCTTGGTCAGCCTGATGCCCAAGGACCGGGAGAGGTTGTCTACCGGGCCGCCCGGGGCATAAGGAACCACGATGGTCACCGGCTTGGCAGGGAAAGTCTGGGCAACGACGCTGTGCGAACAGGCAACAACGGCAAGGGAAAGTGCAATTTGTACGAGGTTTTTCATGATGGTTGTGCAAAACGAGAGCAGATACCGAAACAAGAAGTCGGTCAATTTATCGACGCTCGAATACGGCGACTTGCGGTGATGCACTTTCCTAGCAAGCGCATGAGACGCTTCCCTGTAAATTGACTGCGTAGAACAATATCGCTCACTCAACCCGGCGCGATAGAACAAATGCGCGCCTGAATTTGGACGATTGCGACATCAATGATGGCAGCGGCGAGGTTTTCATGTTCCTGCGGCTTCGCGGTCCTATCGATTCCCCGACGCCCTGGCGAGAATTTCGCCATTGGTCGGCCTTGCTGCCTGCAGTTCGGAAGTGGATGACGGCGAGTTCAAGCTGCGTCTGATCAAAAGGCGAGCGTCGGCCAATGTTCAGATAAATAGCCAGGAATTCTTCTCCATGAAACTATATTGGTCATCAACATCCCCATTCGTCAGGAAAGTCATCGTGAGTGCCCACGAACTGGGGCTAAGGGCAAAGTTGGAAACGATTCCAACCCGCGTCGCACCGAACAAGCCCGACCTGGCTTTGTTGCAATACAACCCGCTTGGACAACTCCCGACGCTCGTTCTGGATGACGGCACCACGCTCTACGACAGTCTCGTGATTATTGAGCACCTCGATCGAATGGCAGGCGGCGGCAAGATCATTCCGTCGTCGCCCGAGGCGCGAATGGAAGAGCTTCGATTGCACGCGCTGTGCAATGGTTTCCTCGACTTGTTGGTGCAATGGCGCATCGAATCAATGAAAGATACGAAGCAGATTGCGCTGATCAATGCATTCAACTTGAAGTCGGGCATGATCTGGGCAAAACTGGAGCAGGCCGTCGAACGCGTCTCGCAACGGTCTTTCGGGTTGTCGTCAATTACGCTGGCCATCGTTGCCGAATACGCCGATTTTCGGTTTCCGAGGCTCGGCTGGCGAGAGAAATTCCCGGCACTCTCTGACTGGCACCAATCGATCCAGTCACGCCCGTCTTTGGCTTCCTCCAAGTTTTTCGATGGTTTGAAACCTCAGTGAGGAAAAGTGTGGATCATTGCCGATGAGCCGCGATATAGTGGCCTTGATGATTGACACAAGATTTCTGTCCACGGCAATGAAATGKTCCATATCGGTGTTTTTTGCAAAGACCGCGGTTTTCGATTTCGGCGAGCTACCGCTAAATTAGGAGATAAAAATGTCAACACTTGAACGCAAACTGATTCCAACATCTGAAGGTCAGGTCGAACTTTTGGTGGAAGGTAGGGGTCCGCGCATTGTCCTGCTTCCGTCGCTGGCGCGAGGTGCCACCGATTTCGACGAAATTGCGCCAATAATTGCCGCCGCCGGATTTCGCGTTTTGCGACCGCAGCCGCGTGGTATCGGTGCGAGTTCGGGGCCGACCGAGGGCATTACGTTGATCGATCTCGCCGCCGACGTTGTTGCTGCGATCGAGGCTGATTGCGCGCCGAATAAGCCTGAAGTCTTGTGTGTGGTGGGTCATGCGTTTGGCAACTGGGTCGCACGGGTTCTCGCCCATCATTGGCCATCGACGACAAAATCTGTCGCGCTTCTCGCGGCAATTATTGGCAGCACAATTTCACCCGAGCTGTTGATTTCCGTGAATGTCGTGTCTGACAATTCCAAGCCGGATGCGGAACGCCTGTTCTATTTGGAGCGCGACTTCTTCGCTCCAGGGCACGATGCTTCCGTCTGGCTGGCGGGATGGCATACAGAGGTCTCCAAATTCCAGCTCGCGGCGACAAATGCAACGGCCGACAGCAGTTGGACCGAAGTAGGCAAGAACCTGCCGGTGCTGTATGTCGCACCGGAATTTGACAAGATTGCACCCGTGCCCGAGGAGGGCTTCTTGCGAGATCGTGTTGGCCATCGAACGACGATGGAGATCATTCACGGCTCCGGCCACGCACTTCTTCCCGAAAAGGTTTCCGAGGCTGCGGCTGTCCTTGTCACATTCGCGCAGTCCATCATGCGCGGCGAGGGCGATCTGCCTAAATCTTCCTAGGCGTCGCAGTCGCATTCAGAAGAGCTGCTCTTCGCAGCCAAAGATTTTTCCGCCCCGCTTTTCGCGCGGGGGCTCCTTTTCCCGCAACTTAATTCCCAGGAGAATTCCATGAGTATTCAACGCATCGAACCAGGCGTCCGCATGAGCAACGCCGTCGTCCACGGCAACATCGTCTATCTCGCCGGCCGGGTCGGCGAAGGCGAGAGCGTCACCGACCAATGCAAGAGCGCGCTTGCACAGGTCGACCAGCTGCTCGCTACCACCGGCAGCCACAAGTCGAAGATCCTGCAGACGATCATCTATCTCTCGGACATCGCTTATTTCGGCGAAATGAACGCCGTCTGGGAAGCCTGGATCGATCCGGCCAATCCGCCGGCGCGCGCCACCAGCGAAGCCAAACTCACCTTGCCGAAATACAAGGTCGAGTTCATCGTCACAGCGGCGATCTGATCGCTTCGTTGTGAGCCGAAGGCCCGGCCTGCCGATTCGACTGGCGGCAATCCGGGCCGAGGGCGCGTCGATCAAGACGGCAGGAGAGACCAGTGATACGCCGAACTGAACTACATGCTTCGCCGAGCAACTGTCGGAGGGGCCTGTCGCTAGTGGATTTCTGCCTTGGCCAAGCCGCCATCGGGGTTCATCCTGTTGGAGGAACCAACCACGGAGTGGGCCAGACTCGTGTAAACCGACTTCCTCGAGCGCGACAGTTCCAAATCCTGATCGCTCTTTACGATTCTTTCGTAGAGAGAAGCCCATTGCGGCGAGATGACGTCATCCAAGCTTGCCTTCGATTGCCGGGCCAGCGAGGGAGTCGTTGCAAATTGAGCTCGGAAACATCGGTTGAAGTGGGAGCTATCGGAGAAACCGGTGATCGTCGCAATGTCGGTGATGGACTTGGAGCTGTTCAGAAGAAGCCAATAGCCATAAGCGAGTCGAAAGTTGCGGCAATATTGCTGGACCGGTTGCTTCATTTCCTGCTGGAAAAGCCGCTCTATCTGCCGCTTGGAAATTCCCAAGGACGAAGCAAGAGATTCAACCTTCAGCGGCTCCCGTCCAAGATTGTTTTCGATAATCTTGAGCGCGCGAACTACTCTCGAGTCGAGCGGATTCTCCCTTGTTCCAGAGCTCTCTCCAGTTTCGATGGTAGAGGCCGAAAGCTCTTGCGGCGCGGGGATCTCCGCGCCGATGGCGGAATAATGACGTTCCAATAGCCATGAACCGAGTTCCAGCGCAGCCAGCCCTCCTGCACAACTCACTCGCCTGCCACTCACTACCAGGTTCTTGCCTGAGATCTGCTGCACCTCCGCAAAACGGGTATCTCGGTCGGCGCCGCGATACCAATCTGTCGCGCAGGGCAATCGATCGAAAAATCCAGCTTCGATCAGCGCAAACAGTCCCGAACCTGTTCCCACGAGCGTTGCGCCATTCATGTCGGCACTGGTCAGCGCCTCCACAATCGATCTGCGGTCTTCAATAGGGGCTGCGGTCTTTCCACCGATCACGAAAACGTAGTTGCAGTCGCGGGCGGCGCGCAGCGGCGCTGTCGGAGGCACCTGGACACCGCAGGTCGTTTGGGCCGGCGTTTGTCCTAGGACGACATATTCAAAGTCGACTCCAACCGCGGCTGCCGGGTCGGTGCAGTGCTTCAAGATATAAACCAGGGCCGAGTACGAAAACATCGTGAAGCCCGGAAGGAGGATGAAGCCGACCTTCACTCGCCGGCGCGCCAGCCTGGCGGGTTCGGCCTTCAGACAAGGTACTGGCATCATCGTGAATCTCCTGCCATAAAGTAGTCACATAGTAGCAGTGACAGTGTGCGCGCGCACGATGGGATGCTCATGCCACCTGCCGCATAGAAAGTAAGCCGGATGGCCGCGCAACAGCGTTGAAGATGGCAACCGGCAACCGGCGCTTCAGGACTTCTTTGGGGCTATCGGGTCCATCCGGCGCCTGCATCCGCGGATTCGCCGCACGCTGGGCGAGTCGCGGAAAACGGCGCGCTCAGCGTCGCGGGAGTCCAGGCGCGGCTGACTCCAGATCCCAGAACAGGCCCGTCATCAGCTGTAGTGCCTCGCGCGCTACCGGTGCCAGCAGGTGTTCGTCTGGTGCGTGCTGCTGGCATGCTGCGTAGCTGTGTGGCACCCACACGGTGGGCAGCCCCAGGATGTCGGCAAACACATCGTTGGGCAGGCTGCCGCCCAGGTTGGGCAGCAGCACGGGCCTCTTGCTGGTGCTCCGCTCGATGCTGGCCAGCGTGAAGCGCACCCACGCGTTGTCCGGGTCCAGCCGGGTGGCGTGCATGATCTCGGGTTCGCTGACTTCGATGCCTTCGAAGCCTTGCATCGAGAGGTGCTGCTGCACGACGTCACGCAGGTGGCGCACGTCGGTGCCGACGACGAAGCGCATGTGCATGAAGGCCTGCGCGGCGGGCGGGATGGCGTTGACCGGGAAGTCCGGGTTGCCGGTCTTGTAGGCCAGCACTTCCAGTGTGTTCCAGGCGATCACCCGTTCGGCCGGAGTCAGGCCGGGCTCGCCCCAGCCGGGGTCAACTTCCGGGTCTCCGGCGTCACCGCCGAAGCGCAGACCCTGCAGCGCAGCGCGCACGTTGGCCGGAATGGGCGGCGGGCGCAGGCCCTCGACACGGATCACGCCATGGGCGTCCACCATGCTGGCGATGGCGTTGGCCAGCACCGTGCCGGGGTTGCGCAGCAGGCCGCCCCAGTTGCCGCTGTGGTGGCCGCCTCCGCCGCGCAGGCTCAACGTCAGGCTGAAGTTCGCCACACCGCGCGAGCCCAGGAAGACGGTGGGCTGGTCCCGGCCCACGCGCGGGCCGTCGCTGGCGATCAGCACATCCGCGGCCAGCAGTTCCTGGTGCGCGGAGCAGAACGCTGCCAAGCCCGGCGAGCCGGTCTCTTCGCCGGTTTCGAGCAGCCATTTGATGTTGAAGCCCAACCGGCCGCGCAGCGCCAGCACGGTGGCCAGCGCGGCGATGTTGATACTGTGCTGGCCCTTGTTGTCGGCCGTGCCCCGACCATAAAGGCGCTCACCGTCTACCGCCAGCGTCCACGGTCCCTGGCCACAGGTCCAGCTCTTGTCCTGCCCGCGGATGACGTCCCCGTGACCGTACATCAGCACGGTGGGCAAGTCATCGCCTTCATGGCGGCTAGCAACCAGGAACGGTCCGTAGGCGGGCTCGGGGTTGGGGTGGATGCTGACACTGAAGCCCAGCCTGGCCAATGAAGGGCCGATCTCGTCCTGCAGGTAGGCAGCCAGGGCGGGCCCCGAATCTGGCTCCTGGCTTGCGGTGCGGAAGGCGACACGGCGCGACAGGTCGCGCACGAAGTCGCCGCTGTCGAAGTGACCGGCGGCATGGGCCAGTGCAGCTTCGCGTGTCATGCGGCCTCCCGAGAGAGGTCAAGCCTATTGGGAGACACCCCCGTGACCGTGGAGATGATGCACTTTGCTCGGAAACGCATGACGATACTTCCATGTAACTGACTGCTTGGAACGATATCGCGCTCCCAACCGGTGCAATAGGACAAATTTGCGTCTGGATTTGGATGATTGCGACATCGTCAGTTAGCGCGGCAGAACTTTCGTGTTTCATGGCTTCGCGAGCCTATCAATGCCACCACCCTGGGGCGAAAATTCCGTTGTTGATCGACCGAAAACCTGCCTGGTAGTGAAACGGGCGAATTGGCGTTATGGGTGCATTGCAAGGTCATAGGCGGGCATCGATCAATGTTCCAGTCAATAGCCACGGAATTTTTTCTTCATGAAGCTACATTGGTCATCGACGTCTCCATTCGTAGGTAAGTCATCGCAAGCACCACGAGCTAGGTATGAGCGACAGGCACGAACGATCCCACCCGCGCTACATTCAACCCGACGGCTGACGTGATGGCCGAATCCAAGGTCAAGCCGATCAGCTTCGCGTCGCGAGGCTCAGCCTCGGTGAGTCATCTGCTTGGCAAGCTGCTGTTGCTTGGCACCGGGCGGCAATCCAAACGGGTGCTTAGAGCGCCCTGGCCGGTGGCGGTATGAAGGATCGGCTGTGTCGATTCTTGCAACGTGCTGGATCGTTTGTTCACCAGTTGGTCGTTCGCTCGGGCGCAATGGAAGAGGCTGCTTGGATGCAGCCGCTCGGTGTGTACTCGAAGCCCTGCAGAGCCGCTGAACGAAGCACGCGTCGAAACGATGGCCTATAGCAGGAAGTGCCGCGCTCATCGCGCCTAACCCAACGAGATGATCACGCTCGAGCAAATGCCATTCGTATCTGACACCTGGAGCAACGCATGATCGTCGAACGCATCTGGACCGGCAACGCCTATCGCAACTACAACTACCTGATCGTTTGCCCCGAGAGCGGCGAGGCTCTCGCCATCGATCCCCTGGACCACCAGAAATGCCTGGCGGCTGCCAAGGAGAAGGGTTGGCAGATCACGCAGATCCTCAATACCCACGAGCATCACGACCACACTGGCGGCAATGAAGCCGTCGTCGCGGCGACCGGCGCCAAGGTGATTGCCCACCACCAGTCGGGCTCTCGAATTGCCGGCATGGATCGCGGCGTCAAGGCCGGCGACGTGATCAAGGTCGGCAAGACCGTCGAGCTCGAATGCATGGACACGCCCGGCCACACGATGTGCCACATCTGCCTGCGCTCTCATACCGAGAGGCCTGCACTGTTCTCCGGCGACACGCTGTTCAACGCCGGCGCGGGCAACTGCCACAACGGCGGCAATGTGGAAGACATGTACACCACCTTCGTCGAGCAACTGGCCAAGCTGCCCGACGACACCCGCGTCTACCCCGGACACGACTACATTGAGAACAATCTGCGTTTCACGCTCGCGCGCGAGCCCGACAACACTGCCGCCAAGGCGCTGCTGCCCGGCGTGGCGGGGCATGACCCCGCCAAGGCCCGCGTCACGACGCTGAGCGAGGAGAAGCAGATCAACACCTTCCTCCGCCTGTCGAGTCCGAGTGTCATTGCGGCGCTTCGCGAGGCCTTTCCCGATCTGCCCGAGAAGCCGGACCCGAAGACCGTGTTCGTCAAGCTTCGCGAGCTGCGCAATACATGGTGAGCCGCTAGCTAACACTCCTTCGCCTTCCGCGGAGTTCCGAACAGAGGCGGTTGTGATCCCAAGCGCGAGGCGCGTGAAGTTGGGAGGGAGCCGCTGCGCAATCAGTTATTGAGCGCCGCCCGAACCAAGGACATGGTCCGATCGATCGTGCCGCCACCGCTGATGGCGCGGTACTTCGGAGCCGAAGCCGGATCGGCCTTGGCCCAGGCCGAGTAGTAGTCGACCAGCGGACGTGTCTGCTGGCTGTAGACCTCGAGCCGCTTGCGCACGGTTTCTTCCTCGTCGTCCTGGCGTTGGATCAGGTCTTCACCGGTCACGTCGTCCTTGCCTTCGGCTTTGGGCGGATTGAACTTGACGTGGTAGGTGCGGCCCGACGCGGGATGCGAGCGGCGGCCGCTCATGCGTTCGATGATGTCGCTGAAGGGCACGTCGATCTCGAGCACGTAATCGAGCTTGACGCCTGCGTCCTTCATGGCATCGGCCTGCGGAATGGTGCGCGGGAAACCGTCGAACAGGAAACCGCCGGCGCAATCGGGCTGAGCGATGCGCTCTTGCACGAGGTTGATGATCAGGTCGTCGCTGACCAGCGCGCCCGCGTCCATGACGGCCT